>CAMAYU010000002.1 GCA_945862235.1 Schlesneria paludicola DSM 18645 | reverse complement strand
GCGAAGCACAGCAAGTCCAATTGCCGCCCGACATCGTCCGCGTCTACCTCTATGGAAAGATGCCTCCCGAATTCACCGTCCAAAACGCCAAGCTCGGCAAGCAGGAGGGTGAGGTGCTGTACTGCATCGACGTGCCACTGCGAGAGACGCCTGCGAAGTGACTTTCGTTGAGCCGAGCGCGTGGCGTCTTCGGCACACACCCTGAGTGGGAGTCATTCGCCACTGGTCATTAGTCATTAGGGAAAGACAAACGCGACCGGTTGATCGCTCCTAATGACTAATGACTCTCTCCCAACATTACACCCATCACCAAACCCCTTTTACTTCCCACTTCACGGACCAACATGACTCCACCATTAAAGTCTAGCGGCTCGGTTCAGCCGGTGATTTCTGTCGATGATGTCGTCCACTCGTTTAAGGGGCGGCGGGCCCTCGATCACGTCACGTTTCAAGTGATGCCGCAGACGCTGCACGGTTTCGTCGGGCCGAACGGAGCCGGAAAGACGACCTCGCTGAAAGTCATCTGCACGCTGCTTCGTCCGCAGTTCGGCGTCGTCAAAGTCTTCGGTCACGATGTTGTCGATGAACAAAAACTGGTTCGTCGCAAGATCGGGTTCATGCCCGACCACTTCAGCACCTACCGGCAGATGACCGTCTACGAGTACCTCGACTTCTTCGCCGCCGCGTACGGATTGTCGTTCGGTCAACGGACGCGCGTCATTGACGAAGTCCTCGCGCTGACGGACATGGACGGCCGGAAGAACGATCTCATCAGTGGCCTCTCGCGCGGGATGCAGCAGCGGACGAGTCTCGCCCGCGTCCTCGTCAACGATCCCGATCTGCTGCTGTTGGACGAACCCGCTTCGGGCCTCGATCCGCGCGCCCGCATTGAGCTGATGGAAATCCTGAAGGCCCTCCGCAGCATGGGCAAAACGATCTTCATCAGCTCGCACATTCTGAGTGAACTGGCCGAGCTGTGCGATGCGGTGACGATCATCGACCGGGGCAAGGTCAAGTACACCGGCACGATGTCGGGGCTGCTGCTGACCAGTGAAGAGCATCCCGCATTCCGTCTCACCGTGGCGGGCGACGACGCGACCGCCACGGACTGGAGCGAACCGTTGCGTGGACTGACCGGTGTTCTCAAAGTCGATCCGGTCGAAGCCCGCCCCGAGTACCGGATCGAGTTCGACGAAACCCAACTCGACACCAACCGCCTGCTGCAAGCCATCATCGGCCTCAACATCCCAATCGCCGCCTTCGCCGAAGACCGACGCCATTTGAACGAGGCGTTCATGGACCTGACGGAACGGGGAGTGAAGTAGAAGGTTGATGGTCGAGGGTTGAAAGTTGAGGGCCAGCAGATCCAGGATGCCTTCCACCTTGCGGACCGTTGCTCTCCCGCTCTCGATCGAAGGGAATGATTCCCAAGCATCACGACCAACCACCACTCCTCCTCCTCCTCACCATCAACCCTCCACCCTAGACCATCCACCCCATGTACTACGGTCTGCTCGCTCTGCTGACTCGATCGTTGCGGCAGGATGCTCGGCAGACGCGGAACCATATTTTTCGGTTGTGTTTCGTCGCGTTCATCTATCTCGCACTGCTTAGCGCCACCGTGACGAGTGGCATGTTCGGTGCGCCTGGCTTGAGGTTCTTCCAGACGATTGCCTGGCTGAACATGTTCTTCATTTCGTGCGCGGGAGTCGGCTATTTCTCGTCGGCGATCACGGAAGAGAAGGAAGAGGACACCATCGGGCTGCTCCAAATGGCGGGGTTGAACCCGCTCGGAATCCTGCTCGGCAAATCGACGAGTCGGTTGATTCAGGCCACGATGTTGCTGGTTGTGCAGTTCCCGTTCTCGCTGTTGGCCGTGACGTTGGGCGGTGTCACGCCCTATCAGATTGTGGCCGCTTACGTGGCGTTGCTCGCGTACATGATTCTGCTCGCCAATGTGGCTCTCGTCTGGTCCACGATCTGCCAGCGCGGTGGTGCGGCAGCGGGGATGACCACGCTCCTGTTTGTTCTCTATTTTCTGATGCCGAATGTGGCACTGCTGGTCACCGCCGAATTGATTGATGTGGGTTGGAGTCCGAATCAACCGTGGCGGGGGACCGTGTTGCTGGCGTTGGAATGGATCGGCCAATCGTCCATTTGGAACCGACTGTTGGAGACCACCCAGACGGGCTTCAAGGATTCGATCATCAGCCGGCAGGTCATCACGAACTCCGTCGGAGGAATGATCTGCTTCCTTCTGTCATGGATGTCGTTCAACACGTTCGCGCACAGTCAGACTTCGCAGGGCGCGACGCGTGGGGTGGTGCTGAAATCGACCAGCCGCGTTCCATTTCTTAGCCCTGGTCGCTGTTGGTCGTGGCCACTCGTGTGGAAGGACTTTCAATTTCTTGGCGGCGGCTACTCGTTCGGCCTCGTGAAGTTGATCGGCTACGTGGTGCTGCACGCCTTCATCGTCTATTTGAACTCCTCAGACGGCATCACGGCGCAGACCATTCGCTGGGGCGAGGTCGGTCAGATCTACTGCTTCCTCATGTTGTGGGCGGTCGGCATCGAAGCCTGTATTCTGGCCTCGCGCATCTTTCATGATGAAGTGCGGCTGCAAACGCTGTCGTCACTATTGATGCTGCCGCACAACGTGGCGTACCTGGGTTACTCCAAGGCCATCGGCTGTCTGATGGGACTGCTGCCCGCACTGCTGTGCCTCGCAATTGGGAGCGTGTTCCTTCCTGAAGCGGATTTGGACATGGCGTTGAAGTTTTTGATCGAGCCGTTCGTGTGGGGCATCGTGCTGTCGTTGCTGATCTTCCTGCATCTGATCGCCCTACTCAGCCTGTTCGTGAAATGGGGCGCATTGCCGCTGGCGATCATGCTGATGGGACCGATCTCAACGTGTTGCCCTGTTGGCCAGTTGCTCTTCTTCGTCGCTGGTCCACAGGGGATGCGCGAGAACTTTGGCATGTTGGCCGCGACTGCGACCATTTGGATTCTGATGGGCCTCGTCTGCTTTGTGTTCCAAATGATGATCGCCGCCCGATTGCAGGAGTTGGCGTCGAAGTAACTCCATCGAGACACCGCACCATGACTCAACCCATTTTCGCCGCTCAGCCTTATGCCGGGATCGCCACGTTTGGGCGAGTTCCCTTTGCCACCGATGCCGTCGGTGCAGACGTGGCCATTCTCGGCGTTCCTTACGACGGATCGGTGTCGTATCGCAGCGGGACACGCTTCGGCCCGCGCGCCATCCGCGAGCAGTCGCTGCTGTTGTGGGGCTACAACAACGCGCAGCAAGTCGCGCCGTTCACGAGTCAGAAGGTCGTCGATCTGGGGGATGTCGATGTCGTGCCGCCCGACATCCGGGCCACACACCATCAGATTGAACTGGCCGCCAGTCGCGTTCTCGCTGCGGGAGCGAAACTGCTCACGCTGGGGGGCGATCACTCGATCTCACTCCCCTTGCTCCGGTCCCACGCGCAGAAACATGGGCCGGTGGCCGTCATTCATTTCGATGCTCACCCCGACACTTGGGACAGCGAATACCCCGGCCAGCCCTACAGTCACGGCACGCCTTTCAAGCGGGCGATCGAAGAGGGGCTGATCGACGTGGAGGCTTACGTGCAGTTGGGCATTCGCGGCCCGACCGCCGGTCCGCAAGACTACGCCGATGCGCTGGCTCTCGGGGCGCGGATGATCACGCTCGATGAGTTCCGTCGCCGCAGCTTGGACGACGTGTTGCAAGAGGTTCGGGCGCGAGTCGGTTCGCGTCCGACTTACGTGACGCTCGATATTGATGTCGTCGATCCCGCCTTCGCGCCGGGAACTGGGACGCCGGAAGTGGGCGGCCTGACCAGCTACGAAATGCTGCAACTCGTTCGCGGCCTGCGCGGCCTGAATCTGGTCGGCTTCGACCTAGTCGAGGTCTCGCCGCCGTTCGATCACGCGAACATCACGTCCATTCTCGCCGCGAATCTCGCGTTCGAGTTCTTGTCGCTGTAGCCCCATCGCTCCGCCGACGAGACGCGCGATAACGACGGTCACCTCACCGCTGTATTGCTAGGGCGGCGAGTGCGATGGCTGCGGTTTCGATGCGCAGCACGAGCGAACCCAAGCGAAGCCCCTTCGCGCCGCAGCTCATGGCCCGTGCGACCTCTTCGTCCGTGAAACCGCCTTCGGGGCCGATCACAAACAGGAGTGAGGGCTGTCGGCTGAAGTCGATGATTTCTGGCGCGAGGTCCACCGGGTCGGATGACGGATGCGCGATGAAGGCCGCCCGGTTCGAGAACTCGGTTCGCACGAAGTCCGACCAGGCGGTGACGGCACTGAGTTCGAGCAGATGATTGCGACCACATTGTTTGCAGGCGGCAATGATCGTCTGCCGCAGCTTGTCGAGCTTTCCTTCACGTGGATCGACGCTGCTGCGCGCCGTGACCAGTGGAATGATCCGCGTCACGCCCAGCTCCGTCGCCTTCTCGATCAACCAATCAAAGCGGTCTCCCTTCGGAACGGCCGTCGCCAGAATCACTTCGCGCGCGGGAGCCACCTCGCGCCGCGCGGTCACAACACTCAATTCGACATCCCGTTTGCGAACGGCCATCACTTTCGCGCTGACGACCAATCCCTGGCCGTCAAACAATTCGACGACTTCCCCCGCAGCGATCCGAAGAACGTGCATGAGATGATGCGCCTCGGAACCTTCGAGCAGGCAGGGACCAGACTCAGGCAGATGCGATGCATGAAAACGATCGGGCACGGAAAGGCTCCGGTGAGTTGTGGCTGAAAGTATGTGTTGCCGTGAGTCGGTTTCAGGAGCCGATCCAAGAATCCTCTCGTACTGGCTCACACATACCGAGGAATCGGAGAATGAACACCGAACAGCGACTGTACGTAACACCAACCCGCAGCGTGAGCCAGGGCCTCGGGATATTTCGCGTGGGATCGCTCTCGCTCACGCTGCGGGTTACTTTTGACGCCGCAACGACAGCTCCCATCGCCCGCCACTGACCACTCTCGAAAGGACCGCACTTTGACCGAATCCTCCCCGCTGACTTTGCGTGACCTGCAATCTCTCATCCGAAAAATGTATGGGGCGAAGGACGAGGCGCGCGGAATCGAAGGAACCTTCATGTGGCTCATGGAGGAAGTCGGCGAGCTGGCCGCCGCACTGCGCGAAGGGACTCCACAAGAGCTGGCCCTCGAATTCGCCGATGTTCTCGCTTGGCTGGCCACGATCGCCAACGTCGCGGGCGTGGACCTCGATGCGGCCGTGCGAGAGAAGTACGGCAACGGCTGCCCCGGCTGCGGGCAGTTCCTGTGTACCTGCGACATCAGCGCCAAGCCGTGAACGAGTGGGATCGCTCGTGTGGGAATCAGGAGCGGCGATCCACCGCGTTCCCAATTCCGGCTAGATCAACGTTGCGGAAGGTTGTGAATTGACGACCCCAGCCACGCCGCCCGCGACTCAAACACGTCCGACCGTTAACAGCTCGTTGAAAAACGTCGTAGCTCAGGCGGCTCGCCTGCTTGCTTTTCTCGTTGAAAAAACAGGCGAGCCGCCTGAGCTACGACGTTTAAAACCGGCAGCGAGCTTCACGGTGCTATTTGCAGTGACCACCAACGAGCGACAGCACCCGAGATCATCTCGTGGGATGCTCTCGACTTGACTCGACTCGTGAACTGATGAAGACTCTCGAGACAACAGCCGATCTTGATGAGAGATCACACTGTTTGGAGCCGTCCATGATGGACGGCTTGCACGAGTCATCTCACGGGAGTTGCACGATGTCTTCAGTTCACCATTCGCATCCCTCGCCGTTTCGCCCGGCCTTCAGCGATCTCATTCGAGTCGGTGGTCGGCGCTGGTTCTTGCAGACGGGATTGGCCGGTCTCGGTGGACTGTCCTTGCCTTCACTGTTGAAGGCCGAATCGGACCTGAAGACCGGCGCGGCATTGGCGGGAGGCCCGTCCACCGCGAAGAAGTCCGTCATTCTGTTCTGGCTCTCGGGCGGGCCAAGCCACATCGACATGTGGGATCCGAAGCCCGATGCTCCCCATGAAATTCGAGGGCCGTTTGGAACGATCAACACCAAACTGCCCGGCGTTCAGTTGTGTGAGCATCTGCCGAAACAGGCATCGATCCTCGATAAATTGTCCATCATCCGATCGGTCGATTGCCGTTCGAGCAATCACACGCCGATCACACTTCAAGCGGGCAATCCACTCGCGCGGCGCAGCGACAACGGCAAAGATGGCGACGGCTACCCCTCCATGGGTTCGGTCGTGGCCAAGTTCAAGGGAAGCAACGATCCGAACCTCCCCGCGTTCGTCGGACTGGCCGAGAGTTGGGTGGCCGACGTGTGGGAGTCGGGTCAGATGGGCTCCGAGTTCTCGCCCGTGAAAGGGAGTGAACTGGCCGGACGTTTCAAGTTGCCCGACGGGATTCAACTCGACCGTCTACAAGACCGGGATGGTTTGCGCCGCCAGTTCGACAAGTTCCGCCGAGACCTCGACCGAGGCGAAACGCTGGCTCGCACCGACCGCTACACGCAGCAAGCGTTCGAGTACGTCACATCGGGGCGAGCCGAGAAAGCCTTTCAAGTTGATGCCGAATCACCGCAACTCCGCGACGCCTATGGGCGCGACTCGATCGGTGAGAAGGCTCTGCTCGCGCGGCGACTGGTCGAAGCGGGCGTCTCGTACGTCGTAGTCAGCGGCGCGTGGGGCTACTTCGATCATCACGGCGATGAAGTCAAATGGGGCGGCATTGAGAAGGGGTTGAAACCGCTGCTGCCGTCCGTCGATCGAGTCATACACACGCTCGTGACCGATCTCGAATCGCGCGGACTGCTCGACTCGACCCTCGTCCTCATGCTCGGCGAATTCGGTCGCGGCCCCGTGATGACGAAGACCGCCGGTCGCGATCATTGGACCAACTGCATGTCGATGCTCGTCGCGGGCGGTGGCCTGAAACACGGTCAAGTCATCGGTGCGACCGACGCACGCGGCTACGGCATCCAAGAACGACCGGTCACGCCGCAAGACCTCGCCGCCACAGTGTTCAAGTTCATGGGTATTGACCTCAACGCCCACTGGACCAACCCTCAAGGCCGCCCCGTTCCCATCGTCACGGAGGGTGGTAAGCCCGTTTACGAATTGTTCGCGTAGTTGAACATGGTCGCATCGGGAATCGGAACAAAGGGAGAGTCATGTTTCACTGGGACAGTGATCCGCTGCGGTTGCGGCGAACGATCTCACGGCGAGATTCGTTGCGAGTCGGAATGCTCGGGCTGGGCGGATTGGCTCTTCCTGATTTGCTTCGGTTGCGCTCGAAGTCGGCAATCGCAGGTCCGCAAGGCGCGGTCGCATCCAAAGAGACTTCGGTCATCCTGTTGTTCGTGCATGGCGGGCCGAGTCAGCTCGAAACGTATGACCTCAAGCCGGAAGCACCGACCGAAATTCGCGGTCCGTTCCTGCCGATCACGACTGCCGTGCCGGGCATCGACATCTGTGAGCATCTGCCCAAGCAGGCCAAGCTCGCGAACAAGTTCACGCTCATCCGGTCTTGCTGCCACGATCAGGCCAATCACTTTGAAGGCCACGCACGGTTCCTCAGTGGCTATGGCCAGTTCAAGCCGGGAAGCAGCGAGTCGTACTACCCGCAGGTCGGAGCCGTCGTAAATCGCGTGCTGACGGAACAGCGCGGCGGCTTGGCGGCGGTCGCGATCAACGGCGTGGTCCTGAACGGCCCTGACTACAGTCCCGGCATCGCTCAAGGATTTTGGAGTTCTCAGTACCGCGTTCCCATTTCCAACTTCGCCCTGCGGGACGCCAGTCTGACGGTTGAGAGTCACCGACTGGGCGATCGGTTGGCGATGCTGAAATCTTTCGACCGCTATCAACGCGAGGCCGATGCGACGGGGGCGATGGCGGGGTTGGATGTCTTCAATCAGCGAGCCATCAACATCCTGACGACGAATCGCGTGCGAGACGCCTTCGACCTCACGAAGGAAGATCCGCGCCTGTGTGACAAATACGGAGACGGCTACGGCCGCGAAGTCCTCGTCGCGCGGCGGCTGGTTGAAGCGGGCGTCGGCTTCGTCTCGGTTCGCATTCCCGGCAGTGGCGAAGGGACGAAAGCCTACGACTGGGACGATCACGCGGTGAACTGGGACATGCTCGGCGCGATGAATGCCCGGCTACCCAAGTACGATCATGTCGTGAGTACGCTCATCGAAGACATCTATGATCGCGGGCTGGATCAGAACGTCCTCATCGTTGTTACGGGCGAGTTCGGTCGCACGCCGCGACTGGAATTCAAGGATGGCAAGATCGGGCGCGATCATCATCCCGGCGCGATGTCGATCCTCGTCTCAGGCGGCGGCAAACCGATGGGCCAAGTGATCGGAGCGACCGATCACCACGCGGCTCGCCCCAGCCAGCGACCGCTCGATCCGCATGACATTCTCGCGACGATCTACCAGCACCTGGGGATCGATCACAAAGCAGAGTTCCCCGACCCGCGCGGCCGCCCGATCCCGCTGACACGCGGCACGCCGATCATGGAGTTGGCGTGAGGCTCGCGTAGGCCGGCCCCCTAGCTCCGGCCACCAACAGGCCGCTCGGCCCACTAGATCGCATTTCAAAACTAGCCCGACGCGCAAGCGAGGGCTGCACCGCCATCGAATGTCCAGCCCTCGCTTGCGCGTCGGGCTAGTGGGTGGGCCTACGGCAATTCAAAGCCCGGCGTCACCACTCCATCTCGATGCCTGCTCTCAGTCCTTGCATGATGAGCGTGTCGGCCGCTTGGACCGAGTACGTCGCGTTGCCGAGGCCATCGTAGACCAACCCTTGCTGCTGCGAGGGACCGAGTGCGGTGTTCGTGAGGAACATCGCTTCATATCCGCTGCGCAACTTGATTCGTTCCGAGATGCGGATTGAGGAACTCAGTCCGAGGTTCGCTCCGAACGAGAGCTTGTCGGACTCATCCTCGAATGAGCGGCGATAGACCGAGTCGAGCGAGTCGGCATAGGTCTCCGTGACCGTCCCGCGAATGCGGTTGTGGAAGAGACCCAGCCGCAGATTGCCGTCGAGCGAATAACGACCTCGCTCCAAAATGGCGGCATCGAATGTTCCCTGAAGGCCGTTCAATTGGTTGCTCGCGGTGCCATTCCACAGCATGGTGAAAACTCCACCACCGAGGCTGGGATCGTAGAAGCCGCCGCTGCCGTTGATGAGCTGGAGACCAGTGGCCAGAAGCACGGCATCGGAGAGTTGATCGTTTCCGTCATCCACAACCACTTCGTCACCGTCAATATCGAAGGCATCGAACGTGCCGCTCACTTGGGCGAGCGCGGCTTCCGACAACGTGACGTGACGGAAACCGAGGCCGAAGCCGTAGCGCTGCCCTTCGGTGCGGCGCGTCTTGACGTTCAATTGGATGTCGTACAGGTTGCTGCTTTGTTTCAGCGAGTAAGCTGAGCCGGGCTGGATGAATTCAAATTCGTCCGTTTCATCGTTTACTCCTCCACCCGCGATGTCGGGATTGGTGGCCGCATCGTAGAGCGGCCGAAAGAACGTCGTTTGATTGATGAAGTTGGCATCTCCCGTCGGATCGACCCACAGGCTGGCTTGTCCGTCATCAAAGCTGATCGCCCGCGTGAGGACGCCCGTCTGGCCGGTACTCCATCCCGAGAGGCTGGTCCACACGCCCTCCAATTCGTAATTGGGATCGATCAGCCAACCGACTCCGACGCGGTATCCTCCTTCGTAGTGGTAGTCAGTACCACCGAAGCGAAGGCTCTCCGGACCACCGAAGCGAAGGCTCTCCGGACCACCGATAACGGGGCCGCTGCCACCCGAGTTGTTTCGCCTCCACAGCAACGCTTCGGTGGTCAGCCAGAATCCGGTCTCACGGTCCGGCCAGAGGAACGCTCCGATCGCTTCCTCATCGGGTTCGTCCGATTGAGCGTGTGCGGGGCAAGCCCAACTACACGACAGGCACAGCGCCACGAGAGTCCAAATCAACGGCGATTTCATGGCATCATCCCTAATGCTCGACAGTCGCGATTCGCCTCTCATATCCAAGAGTGCGACCGCTGCGATCCTTTATTGGGACGCACTCGACGCGCGCACCACATGCCAGATTTCATCGGCTGTCCTATCCCGCTGCCCGGCGGGACGGGCGACTCTCCGATGCAAAGTTTCGTCAGTGCGGGAGGGAAAGACGCGACCTGCCGGTTGGTCCGATTGCAGCGGCAGCCTTATCAGCGCGCCTCTCAAAACCACACTCGTGAGGCATCAAGCGGATCGGCAAGGATTGCCGCGAGACGAATCGCACAGCCGATCCAGATCGTCGAAGTAATGGGGATATGTCTTCGACGTGCAGCCGGGATCGGCAATGACGATGCCGGGAACTCGCAGGCCGAGTAACGCGAAGCTCATCGCCATGCGATGGTCGTCATAGGTGGCGACGGTTCCCGGTTGAAGCGGACCAGGATGGATGGTCATGCCGTCGGGATGCTCCTCCACGGACAGGCCCAGTCGTTGGAGTTCGGTCACCACGGCCGCAACGCGATCGGTTTCCTTGTGTCGCATGTGGGCGACGTTGCGGATGCGCGTCGGGCCGGTTGCGAACGGGGCGACGCACGCCAACGTTTGAGCCGTGTCGCTGATCGCGTTCATGTCGATGTCGATGCCGTGCAGCTCGCGACCTCGCACCGTAATGCTCTCCGCGTTCCACGTCACTTCGCAGCCCATCCGTTCGAGGGCATTCACGAAGAACACGTCGCCCTGCAGCGCGTTCGCGGTGAGACCTTCCACTGTGATCTCGCCTCCCGTCACGGCGGCGGCGGCGAAGAAGTAACTGGCCGCCGAGGCATCTGGTTCGATGTCATAGCTGCGGCCGCGATATGACTGCGGGCGGATGAGGTATCGCCCCGGCTCATCACGATCGACATTCACGCCGAACTGCGACATCACCTTCCACGTCATCTCGACATACGGTTCCGAGACCATTTCGCCGGCGAGCCGAATCTCGACGGGAGACGCGGCACACGGGGCCGCCATCAGGATCGCACTGAGAAACTGGCTCGACACATCGGCGTTGACGGTCGTCGTTCCGCCACGCAGGCCGTCACTGGTCAGGACGACCGGCGGACAATCGGTCCCGAGTTCCGCAGCGACCGAAATTCCGAACTGCCGGAGCGACTCGAGCAGATCGCCGATCGGACGCTCGCGCATCCGCGCGTTGCCATCAAGTCGAAACGTGCCGCGTCCCAACGCGCAGAGAGCCGTGAGAAACCGAATGCTGGTCCCGCTGTTCTCCAACCACAGATCGGCCACGGCGACCGGCGGTCTCCCCGAACAGCCACTCACGGCGATAGAACAATCGGCGGGTGAGTGTTCGACCGCGATCCCCAGCCGCCCCAGGCTGTCGATCATGACCTGAGTGTCGCGACTGTCGAGCACCCCTGTCAGATGCGACGTTCCTTCCGCGAGTGCCGCCACGACGAGCGCTCGATTGGTGAGGCTCTTCGATCCAGGCGGTCGAATCGTTCCCGAGACGGGACGGCTTACAGGGACGATCTCGCGGGTGTCTGTCATGTTTTGATAGCAGTGGTTGAGGCGGAAACGATTATGGGGCGGTGAGAATACAAGCGGATCATCCGTCGCGAAACCAACCTTGGGACGGGCGCAGGGCTATCGCCTTTTTGAAACTGGGGGATCGTGTGCCACGGTCACGAAGTTTCGACGTGGCAGTGAGAACGAGAAACAGCCTTCAGTTCCACGCACGGCCACGTCGAAGCTCCGTGACCGTGGCACACGAAATTCAGAAATGCGATGACCTTGGAACGGGCGCATCAATGATGCATGGTGGGCCGCCGCTCGAAGCGAGCTTGGTCCCACCCTAAATGAAAAAGGCGATGGCCCTGCGCTGTCACTTCAGTCTCAAGCCCTGCTTCACGCCAACAGATCACCGACAACGTGTCCGTGAACGTCGGTCAGTCGAAACTCGCGGCCCGCGTGCTTGTACGTCAACCGCTCGTGGTCGAAGCCGAGCTGATGCAGGATCGTCGCTTGCAGGTCGTGGACGTGGACCGGCTGATCGACGACGTGGAACCCGAGATCGTCGGTCACTCCGTAGCTGAAGCCCCGCTTCATGCCCCCTCCCGCGAGCCACATCGAGTACGCCTGTGGATGGTGATCGCGGCCGAGGCTGCGTCCCAGCGCGGGGTTGTTCTCGACCATGGGTGTTCGCCCAAACTCACCGCCCCAGATGACGAGCGTCTCGTCGAGCAGGCCACGCTGCTTGAGATCGGTGACGAGTGCCGCCGACGCTTTGTCCGTCTTGCCCGTATTGTTCTTGATGTTGCCGACGACATCCGAGTGCGCGTCCCAGCCCTCGTTGTAAATGTTCACGAACCGCACACCTCGCTCGATCATTCGTCGAGCCAGCAGGCACGCGCGGGCGAACGACGGCACGGCCGGATCGCAGCCGTACAGATCGAGCGTCTCCTTCGTCTCGCTCTTCAGGTCCATCAGTTCGGGCGCGGACGTTTGCAGGCGAAAGGCCATCTCATACGAGGCGATCCGCGTCGCGATCTCGGGATCACCTTCCACGTCCAGCCGCTTCCGGTTCAGCGCGCCGATCAGGTCGAGCGAATCGCGCTGCAACTTTGAGTCAACTCCGGCGGGACTCGACACGTCGAGGATCGGGTCTCCCTGATTGCGGAGCCTCACGCCCGAGTACAACGTCGGCAGAAAGCCGCTCGACCAGTTGGCCGCTCCGCCGCTGATCCCTGCTCCCGTGGACATCACCATGAACGCGGGCAAATCACTCGACTCGGCCCCGAGTCCATACGTGGCCCACGATCCCAGACTCGGTCGTCCCGGCTGCGAGAACCCCGTGTTGAAGAAGATCTGCGCGGGAGCGTGATTGAACTGATCCGTGCTCACCGACTTCACGAGACAAATGTCATCAACGATCTTCGCCAGATGCGGCAGCGCCTCGGACAACTCCATCCCGCACTCGCCATGTTTCGCAAACTTGAACTGCGGACCAAGGCAGTTCGCATCGGGGCGGATGAACGCATACCGCTGCCCGCCGACCACCTCGGGCGGAATCGGCTTCCCGGTGAACTCGGTCAACTTCGGCTTGTTGTCAAACAAATCAAGCTGACTCGGTGCCCCCGACATGAACAGGTGAATCACCCCCTTCACCTTGGGAGCAAAGTGCGGCACACGGGGAGCCATCGGGTTCACACCCACCGCGCTCGTCATTCTGCCCGTATCGGCCTTCACCTGCCGAGCCGCACCGCCTGCCAACAGCGAAGCCAGCGCCATCTTGCCCACTCCAACTCGGCACTCCTGCAAGAAGTGACGGCGAGTGAGATCGAGATTCAGTGAAAGTTCGTTCCGCACGACTGGTACTCCCAAGTTCGTAAATGGACGGTGTTCGCTTTCAAGGTAGCCCTGTCGCTCTGCGACAGGAAGCGAGATCGCGGAGAGAGCTCTGATCGTCATTGAACGTCCCAAAGCTTGGAAACCGTTGTTGCGCGACGCGCCTCCTGTCGCGGAGCGACAGGGCTACCTTGAGTCAGTTCTTCGTCACCGCTTCATCCAAATTCATGATCGCTCGGGCGGTGAGGGTCCATGCGGCGCGGAGTGCTTCGTTGGGGCCACCCGCTCCAGCCAGTTTGGTGGCGTCGAGTTCTTTGCGGTCCAGGCGTGAGGACTGTTCGTCGAAGAAGCGTTTTAGCAGGGCCAGTTCGTCATCGGTCGGAGGCCGGGTCAGTGCGCGGCGGAAGAGGGCGTGGAGTCGTTCGTCTACTGAGCCGCTTCGTTCGGCGAACTCGCGACCGAGGGCTTGGGCCGTTTCGGTGAAGACCGTGTCGTTGAGCAGTGTCAGCGCCTGAAGCGGCGTGTTCGAGACTTCGCGCCGGGCGACGCAGGCTTCGCCGCTCGGGCCGTCGAACGTCATCGACAGAGCAAACGGCGAGGTTCGCTTCGTGAACGTGTAGAGCGTCCGCCGGTAACGGTCCTCGCCCGGACTGAGCGTCCAGTTGAGGCCGCCGTAGGTTCCCTCGGTTGTGATGTTCGCGGGTTGGGCGGGGAAGACGCTCGGCCCGAGTTGCTTGTCAGACAGCAGGCCGCTCACCGCGAGCATCGCATCGCGCACGACCTCGGCCTCGACCCGCAGCCTCGATCCGCGCGCGAGCAGTTCGTTCGTAGCGTCTTTCGCGAGCAGTTCGGCCGTCACGCGAGACGACTGCCGGTAGGTGGCACTGCTGGCGATCAGGCGGTGGAATCGCTTCATGTCCCAGCCAGGAACGCGGAACTCGACCGCCAGCCAATCGAGCAACTCGGGATGAGTCGGACTCGCCCCCTGGCTCCCGAAGTCTTCGAGCGTCTTCACGAGGCCGCGTCCGAAGAACGCGGACCATTGACGGTTGGCGGTGACTCGCGCGGTGAGCGGGTTCGTCGGGGCGACGAGCCACTCGGCGAGAGCAAGCCGATTGGATTGTGACGTTCCGTCGGGCATCCCCTTCCTATCGAGTTGCGGCAGCGCGCCGATGACCGCCGGTTCGACCAGTTCCTTTGGTTGCAGGAATTCACCTCGATGATGCCGATGCGTCGGGCGTGGGTTGTTGGCCGGACGTTCTTGGAAGACGAGCGTCGAGGGGAACGCAGGCAACTGCGCCCGCAACGCGTCCATCTTGGCCCGCTCAACCGCGAGTTCGGGAGCTTGGTTGCAGAAGTGGCGGAGGAGCGCCGTAGGGTAGGACAAGCTCGCCTCGAGCGCCGGACCACCATCGGACGATTGCACCCCAGTCTGGTGGGCCGGCGCGGCGAAACGCCGCTGGCCCCACCCTACGATGTTGGCGGTGAGCAATGCTGGCTCAAGCTCTATCGGTAGCGAACTCGCTTCAGCCGGACGGGCGTCGTCGGTGACGGAGACTTTGAAGCGGCCAAGCCCCGCCGCGTAGTAACGTTCAAACAACAGCGACACGTCGAACCGGGCGGTCTTCGCCACGGGGGTCTCGAACCGGAAGACGGCAACGTGCGGCTTGCCTTGTCCGCCGTTGATCGACCAGCCGGTCTGCTGGTTCGTATCGAGAGCCATCGCCGCCGTGTTGCCTCCGTTGGCGAAACTCTGCGTCGCGCCAGTCAACTTCACCGGCTGGCCATCGGCCGTGACGGTGATCGTGCTGAGGAAGAAGTCTCCAAACGGTCCCTCGTAGTACACGCGACCGGGACCGCTCTTCGGAAGCCGCTCATCGGGGATCGCTGCGATGCGCAGGGCGGTCCACTTGCGTGGCTCGGGCGGCTCGCCTGAGTTTTTCTCAGAAACAGCCGTTGCAGGCGAGTCGCCCGCGACCACGTAGCTCACGTCGTAAATGTCCCGCTTCGACATGTCGCCGCTCGCGAAGATCGAGTCATCGTTTTGAATGGTCAGCAGCGCGAGATTGCTCGTGGCGGAGACCGGTTTCAGCGTGGTCCACTTCACGACGCGAGCCTGTTCGCGCGCGAGCCATTCGCCGAACTTCTCATCGCGGTGAGCGAGCCTTCGCGCGGCTTCGGGTTGGTCGCTATTGGCCCGTCGTCGGCCGAGGCTGATTCGGAACTTGCCGAGCGTGTGGTTCATTCCGTGATTTTGGTCGAGGCGGATCGTCCAGCGAGTCGTCTTCCCCACGAGGCCGCTCGGTTCGGCAAGGAAGAACGTCGCGGTGCGGTTGACGTTCCACTCGCCCGGTCCGTGGATCGCCCAACCGCCAGTCTTCACGTTGCCGTCGATGGCTTGCTCGGCGGAAAATTGCTCCTGCGAGAAGTCGGCCGACGCGCGGACGAACTTCAGTGGTTGAGCGTCGTCCTGCGCGTCATCCCCCGGCTTCGCATCGTCGCTCTTGATCGTCCCTCGTTCGCGCAACGTCGCCTTGACCTCGGTGAGGACGAAGTTGCCGTGAGGCGTTCGGCCGGGCCCCTTGCTCGGCAGCGCGGGATCGGCCAGTGCTTCGAGTCGCACGGCCACGACATCGGTCAGGTCGGATTCGAGGCCGACGATGTACGTGTCTCGTTCGGGAGACGTGCCCGTCACGAAGACCGACGCATCGTCTTTGATCTCCAACGTGGCCATGCCCATCGAGCGGGCGATGGCCGGTTTGATCGGCGTCCACTCAAACTCATTAGGCAGCGGGAAGCGGTTCGGCAGATCGATCTCGTGCGCGGCGATCTGTTCGAGCAGCGCGTCACGTCGTGCGGCGATGTCCGACCGAACGACATCGATCTCCGGCTCGTCAGCGTTGTTGAGCAGCGCGAAGAAGCGGAAGTAATCGGTGTGCGTGATCGGGTCGTATTTGTGCGTGTGGCACTGAGCGCAACCGACCGTCAGTCCGAGCCACGTTGTCGCCGTCGTGGCAACTCGGTCGGTCATCGCGTGGTAGCGGAACTCGAGCGGGTCGATGCCCCCTTCTTCGTTCAGCATCGTGTTGCGGTGGAAGCCGGTGGCGATCCGCTGGTCGAGCGTCGCGCCGGGAAGCATGTCTCCCGCAAGCTGCTCGACGGTGAAGCGGTCGAACGGCAGATTGGCATTCAGCGCGTTGACGACCCAGTCTCGATACGGCCAGACCGAACGTTGCCGATCCTTTTCGTAGCCGTTCGTGTCGGCGTAGCGCGCCAGATCGAGCCACCGTCGCGCCCAACGTTCACCGTAACGGGGCGAGGCGAGCAACCTGTCGAGCACTTTCCCATAAGCATCGGGCGACGAGTCATTGAAGAATTCATCTACCTCTTCGACCGTCGGCGGCAGTCCGATCAAATCGAGAGACGCTCGTCGAATGAGCGTGTACTTGTCCGCTTCAGGCGACGGCGCGAGTTGCTCGCGTTCCAATCGCGACAGGACGAACGAGTCGATTCCGCCACGAGGCCATTCGCGCCGCTGGACGCTCGGAATCGTCGGCCTCACCGGCGCGACGAACGACCAGTGAGGCTTGTACTCAGCCCCTGAGGCGATCCAGTCCTTGAGCGTCTTCGTCTGCGCCGCCGTCAGCACGCGCTTGGTCGAGGCCGGGGGCATGACCTCGTCGGGATCGGCAGACTCAATCCGTCTCACCAACTCACTGAGATGCGGCTGCTTCGGCAAGACCGGAGTCTTCCCGGACTCACTCTTGGCCGTCGCCCCTTCGTGCGTATCGAGCCTCAACCCCGCCTGCCGCTGCCCATCGTCAGGGCCGTGACATTTGAAGCAGAACTGCGACAAAATCGGCCGCACATCACGACCGTAGTCGGGGGCGTCGGCGGCTCGCACGCTGGCAGGATGATGGGCAATTACGGCTGCGATGAGCAGCAACGCTGAGAATCGAGTTCGCATGATGAGCGGGCCTCGTAAACGAGCGGCCTTTAGCTCGTCGCGAACAGTGTTGAGCGCGACAGCCCAAAGTCGCGAGGTTAATCAATTAATCAAACAGATAGCTGACCGACTGATTGCGGTGGATGCGGCGGATGGCTTCGCCCAAGAGCGGGGCGACGGAGATGACTCGCATGTTCGGGAGCATCTGTTCGGGGCGAAGTTGGAGGCTGTTCGAGACGACGATCTCTTCGATCGGGGCTTCGCGCAGGCGTTCGGTCGCCTGGCCACAGAGGACGGCGTGAGTCGCTCCGACGTAGATGCGACTTGCACCGTGTTGCGACACTGTTTTGACGGCTCCCACAATCGAACCGGCCGTCGTGATCATGTCGTCAAAAATGAGTGCGACCTTCCCTTCAATGGGACCGCCGATCAGGTTCTCTTGGCGAGTCTCGAAGGCATTCGCGCGGCGCTTATCGACGATCGCGAAGCTGCCGCCGAGATGATCGACGTGTTGCAGTGATCGCTTGATGCTCCCTTCGTCGGGGCTAACGATGACGAGGTTCTCCTTGGGAAGATTCAGCGACCGGAAGTACTCGTCGAGGATCGGAGCGGCGTAGAGGTGATCGACGGGGCAATCGAAGAAGCCCTGAATCTGAGCGGCATGGAGGTCCATTGCCAGCACGCGGTCGGCTCCGGCTTTGGTGATGAGATTCGCGACCAGCTTCGCCGTGATCGGGACTCGGCCCATGTCCTTGCGATCCTGCCGTGCGTAGCCGAAGTAGGGCATGACGGCGGTGATGCGAGCGGCACTTGCTCGCTTGCAAGTATCGATCAAGATCAGCAACTCCATCAAGTTTTCGTTGACGGAAGGGCCGGTCGGTTGGACGAGGAAGACATCACGCCCTCGCACGTTTTGATCGAGTCGAACGGAGATTTCTCCATCAGGAAAATTCCCCAGTTCAACCGCCCCCAGATCGACTCGAAGATAAGCGGCGATCTCGACCGCAAGAGGAGGATTCGCTCGGCCACTCAGGATGCAAAGTTCGTCGTACATGAATGAATTCGGAGGCCATGCGAAGGGAATAGGCGGGGTTTGGAAGGCGGCGGCATTCTCAACCAAGGTCCGCATGAACGCAAGCCGCCCTGCGACTTTCAGTGGACGTTCAGCGCGGCGTTCCCAATACGGCGTCCCATCGACACAATCGCCTCCATGACGAACGCCACTTCCATTCTCGAAACACTCCCGCCCCCCATCCGGACTCAGGCCGATGTGCGGACACTGCCGCGTGAGTTGCCGTCGCTCAGAATTGGTTCGGTGCCGATCGGCTTTCCAGTCGTTCAGGCGGCGCTCAGCGGATACAGCGACGGGCCGATGCGGATCGTGGCACGGAGGCTCGGCGCACCGTACACGTTGGCCGAGGTCATGATCGACAAGTTCATTCTCGAACTGAAGAACCGCACCCGGACGCGACATCACTTGTTCATCGCGGACGAAGAGCATCCGGTCGGTGGGCAACTGATGGGATCGAATCCAGACGACTTTGGGCCTGCCGCACAGAAGCTGGTTTCGGCGGGGTTCGATGTGATCGACATCAACTTCGGCTGCCCGGTGAAGACGGCGGTGGGAGGCTGTCGTGGCGGTTATCACCTCAGTCAGCCCGAGGTCGCGTTAGAGATTGTGGCGCGTGTGAGAGACGCCGTTCCGTCCGCAATCCCGGTCACGCTCAAGATGCGGCGCGGGATTGATGACTCGGCTGAAAGTCGCGATCGCTTTTATCGCATCTTGGATGGCGCGTTCGCTCGCGGCGCGGCGGCGATCACCGTGCATGGCCGCACGGTCGAACAGAAGTACGTCGGGCCGAGCAACTGGGACTTTCTGCGTGAGGTCAAACAGCACGCGGGATCGCGCACGATCATCGGCAGTGGCGACGTGTTCACCGCGCAGGCGTGTCTCGACATGCTGACCTACACGGGTGTTGATGGAGTTTCGGCCGCGCGCGGCGCGATCGGCAACCCGTGGATTTTTCAGCAGGCGCGGGCTTTGGTGGCCGGACATCCTCTTCCGGAACCGAGTCTCACGGAACAGCGCCGCGTGATGGTGATGCAGTGCGAGCTGTGCGCATTGAACAGTGATGCCTCCGCTGTGAACTCGACCATGCGAATGTTCGGGATCAAGTTCGCGAGACTCCATCCACAGCACGCCGAGGTTCGTAATGCGTTCGCAACGGCTCGCAACTTGGACGAGTGGCGTGGGGTCCTCGATCGGTGGTACTCGTCCGAGTGATTGCTGTTGTCGAGCAGGCTGTGAGCAGGCCGCTCTACGTTTTTCAGCAGGCTGATCGCTCGCGATGCGAATCGTCAACAGCCCGATCCGTTCGGTTTGACCGCTCCGGTCGTCGCTCACAGTTGCCAAGTTGCGCGGACAGGTTCTGCCTGCCGATTGCAGCGAGTTGTCTGACAGGGCGATTCGCGCCGGTCGCGTGCATCGCAGCGCTGGCCTTCGTTCACATTTTCCGGATTCGCGACTTGTGTTTGGTCAGTGTTCGTGGCCAAAGTGAAAACATGCTCAAGATCTGCCAAACACCGCTGCCCCAGTCGCTGCTCAGTTATGTCGCGTTTCGCGTGGCCTTCTGCGAAACCTTCGAGCGGCTTTGTTTCCACCGAGTCCACGCGAGTGCCCTTCCGGACGCTTACGGTTACTTGGGCGAAGTCCCGTTTCTGCGCGAAGTTCCGGCGCAAGTGCAATTGGACCTGCTGGCCTCCACTTGGCAAAAGCATCTCAGCCGGGATGTTCATCCTGCGGATCTCGTCGATGAGAGCGTTGTCTATGCAGTGTGCGAAGCCGCCGCACGACTCGTTGAGCAAGACCCCGAAGTGTTTGCGAAGCACATGCGTGGCGGACCACTCGAGCTGGCCGTCCCCGTCGATGCCTACCTGTCTCGCGAACTGCGGTTGCTCTATCTCGAAATGCCCAACGATGGGGACTTTCTACTCATCAGTCAGTTTCTTGATCTGCCACCTGACGAATCGGTGCAGCAGAAACTGGAGATGGGAGTCGATCCGAAGAGGCTCGGTTCGATGTTCGATGTTCTCGGCCGTTGGCACACGTCTCCGCACATGCTCACGCGGCTGAAGGGGTTGCTGACAGAAGCCGAGTTGGGGCGAGTTGCTTCGATGGTCCCTTCGCCTTGCCCCGCGTGAGTCCGCTCTGCAAGCATGGCCCCGGTGCGTCTCTCTGGCAACATGGCAGCCACGAACTTCCCGTTGGCTTTCGACGTGTTCTCAACCGGTGATCGTTGCACTGCCCGGCGACTGTGAACCCAGCCCCTTGCTTCCGCACAGGGATAACGCCGCCAGAGCCGCGACCGCGTCTGCGCTCTTCGAAAAAGAATCTCGAACTACCGCTCGACACGCCAGACACCGCGCCTATGGTTGGCAACGTTGATGCAGTCATCGCGTCTTTAGAACGCATGGCCAAGGTTGATCGATTCGATCGGTTCCAACCCGTGCGGAGACACGAGCCGATGTCCGTCAGTACCAACTGTTCGGTGTTTGCATTCGTTTGCCTGAGTGGATTGGTTCTCGGCGGAGAACCGCCAGACTCGGCCAAGGATGTCGCGTCGCGTCTGACATCCGAGATGTCTCTCGAATTGGATCGACGGGCGATTTGGCGAAGCGTGGCAAGGGTCCAAGATTGTCCCGACTGAGATCGTGGACGACGCGGCATTTCTCAAACGGACGCATCTCGATTTGACGGGGGCGATCCTGAGTGTGTCCGAAGCGCGGGACTATCTCGAACAGACGAGCCTGCATCGACGAGGGATGTTGGTCGATCGGCTGCTCAACAACGGGCGTCGGCCAGAAAAGTATTCAGAACGAACGGCCGCTCATCGGGCGACGGTGTGGCGACGGATGATGGTGCCGGGAAACAGTCCCGAGGCATTGGCGGCCATTGGTCTCGAACCGTGGTTGAAGGAGCAGTTCGCGACCAACGTGCCGTATGACGAGTTGGCTCGCAAACTGATCACGGCCAAGAATGAGACTCAGGCGATGCCGGTCGTCAATACGCGGTTCGGCATAACCAGCGGTGGGCCACCGCTGGTCTTTCAAACCATTGGTGGCAAGCCCGAGACGGCGGCGAGTTCTGTGTCGCGTGTGTTTCTTGGTGTTCGCATGGAGTGTGCTGAGTGTCACAACCACCCGTTTGCCTCGTGGAAACAACAAGACTTCTGGGGCTTGGCCGCGTTCTTCAATGGAATCAAAGGGGGAGTCATCGGCAATTCCTCGACCACGACGATTCGTCCCGAGAACGGTGCCGTTGATTACACCGCCACGTTCCTCGGCAGCTCCGAGACGAAGATTCCGAAAGACAAGACGCCGCGCGAGGCTCTCGCCGATTGGGTCGTCTCCGGTGAGAATTCGCAGTTCGCAGCGACGGTTGTGAATCGCGTCTGGCAACACCTGATCGGACGCCGGCTGACGGATGCGGTCGATGATCTCGACACCGCTTCACCCGCCGAACGCCGCGTTTTGGATGACCTCGCCAAACTGTTCGTCGAACAACAGTTCGACATGCGGTGGTTGATCGCCGGCATCTGCACGAGTCAGCTTTATCAGCGTGAGTGTGTCGCACGGGACGACACGACCACCGAACCCCCTCGAAGGTTGAGGCCCATCACACCGCTGTCGCCAGAGCAGGTCTTCGACTCATTGGAGAAGGCCCTTTCATTGCCCGTCGCTCGTGCGGACGGAAGCCCTCGGTTCAACGGGCGGCACGCCCAATTGATCTCGCGCATGAACGAAGCAGCCTCGAACAACCCCGAAGAGTTTCGCGCCGGGACCCCTCAAACGTTGCTGTTGATGAATGGTCGATTGACGAAGGAGGCGACCGACCTCGATCAAAGCCGCACGTTGCGCGGAGTGCTCGACGCGCTGGTCCTCGACACGGAAGCCAAGCTGACGACGTTGTATCTGGCGACGTTCAGCAGGCCGCCTCGCGTGAAATCGTTCAAGGTCTCGAACGATCCGTGGTTCGCCGAGAAGCGGGTCGATGTCGTGGGCTGTACCTCAATCCGCCCGAGAACGCGCTGGTGCTATCGTGCGATGAGAAGAGTCCGATCCAAGCCCTCGACCGGACGCAGAAGAGGCTGCCGCTGTTCCCCGGCCGACTCAAGACGCTGACGCACGACTACAAACGCAACGGCACGACCACGCTGTTCGCGGCCATCGAATTGGCGCAGGGTCGAATCATCGCGGAATGCCTGCCACAACATCGGCATCAAGAGTGGATCAGGTTTCTGAAGAAGATCGATGCCGAGACGCCACCGAACTTGGACCTGCATCTGATCATCGGCAACTACGCCACGCACAAGCATCCCAACGTCTTGAAGTGGCTGAAGCGACATCGGCGCTTTCACATCCATTTCACGCCCACCAACAGTTCGTGGTTGAATGTGATCGAACGCTCGTTCCACGACATCACCCAAGACCGCATTCGCAACGGCGTCTTCCGTAGCGTGGCCGAACTGGAACAGGCGATTCGGGACTACATCGCACATCACAACGCTCACCCAAAAGCATTTGTCTGGACCAAGAAAGCCGAAGACATCCTCGCCAAAGTTACCCGCGCCCGAGCCTCGCTCAATAAGATCCCATCTAAGTGAGACACGACACTAGCACATGGCACGAACCTCGAAGTCGTAATCCAAATCCAAGCTCATGCCGATGAACAGACGCCGCGTTGGCGATACAGCCTCGTCCGACTGGGGAGTGCGGAGATACGCGTCTCGCTCGACGGCAAGGAAGTTTGGAAAGAGGCACGCACGTCAGGCATCGTCGGCCAGCCGGTCGATCCCTACTGGCTGGCCGATCACGCCGCCGACTCTCACCGATTGCAAGTAAGATTTAAAACGGAGCTTGAGGCACAGACGCCGCGTCTGTAAATTGTCGCCCGTTCAACCCGCCCCGACTGCCTACCGATTTTTAGGACTGAGAAACCACGATGGCACGCACGCCACAAGATGTTACCGATGCCGAGTTGTCCATTCTGCAGGTTCTCTGGGAGCAGCAGACCGCGACGGTTCGCGATCTGGTCGGACGACTATATCCCGAGGCGTCGCTGTCGCTCACCGCGACGGTGCAGAAGCTGTTGGAGCGGCTCGAGGCCAAGCACTGCGTGACGCGGAACCGTACAACGTGGCCGCACCAATTCTCGGCGGCCATCGAACGCGATGAGTTGATCGTGCGGCGGTTGCAGAACACGGCGGACAAGCTGTGTGCGGGTGAGATTCATCCGCTGCTGACCAGCCTCGTGAAAGCACGCGGGCTGACAGCCGAGGAACGCCAGTCGCTGCGCGGGTTGTTGGATGAATTGGATCAGGGCAAGAAAAAGAAGTAGCGGCCTGGAAACGAAGTCGGTGCGTTCCAAATACTGCCGCGAGGGCTTCGCCTTTGACCAAAGTCGCCTTCACGCGGAGCGATAAAGGCGACTCAGAAGGCAAGAACGAGAACTTGATTCAATGAGTCTAGTTTCAAACTCGAAGAGGCCCACGCACTCTTTCGCGAACGAGCAGGCAGAGCCAAAGAGGTCAGTTTTGTAAGGGGCCGTTTTCCAGACCGTGCTTCTCAACATCGCTCTGATGAACGCTCTCACGGCGCTGCCGTTGGCCGCACTGGCGATTGTTGTACGTCGAGTGGCTCGACGCCCCGCATGGACCCACGTCGTCTGGGTGCTGGTGCTGCTGAAGTTCGTCACGCCGCCGCTATTGCAAGTCGCCGGTGGCAATTGAAGTGCCAACGATTGAGATGCCAACCCCTGAGTTGGCCACCGATGCAGGGCACGTTGCTACCGAAACACTGCTTCCTTCGCCTGCCGCTTCCGTGAGCGATGCACACACGCCAGCAACCGCGGCTCAGGTGGTTCACGCGGAGGCATTGTTGTCCGGCCCAGAGTTTTCAGGCTCTGCATGCGACCACGATTTGCGTCGCGGCCCGTCCCGTCAGCGGGACGGACCGCACGTTGTCTTGAGCGGAATGGAATCGTTCGCGGCTTCATCGTTCGTCACCACGTGGGCCCAGCATCCCGATCTGAAGTCGATGCTGCTGACGATCTGGTTGGCGGGTGTGGCCTCGTGGACCACGGTGCAACTCCTTCGCGCGGTTCGATTCCAACGGCGTGTAGCGCGCGACGCGAAGTCGGATGACCCATTACAGCAGCAAGTGCGACGACTTGCCGCCGCGTTGGGACTGCGACGTGGGCCGCGCGTACTGATCGTGGATGCGGCCGTGTCACCCATACTGTGGGGCTGTGGCTCGCACGCAAAATTGTTGTTCCCGTCGGACCTTACCGAGCGTCTGGATGCCGAGGCCCGCGCGACGCGACTCACTCACGAACTGGCTCACTTCGCCCGAGGCGATCACTAGGTCCGTCTGTTGGAATTGCTTGCAACCGGATTGTTCTGGTGGCATCCGGTCGTCTGGTGGGCACGGCAGCAGATCGAAGAGGCGGAAGAAGAGTGCTGCGATGCGTGGGTTGTCAGTCAGTCCCCACACGCGCCTCGCCAGTACGCTGAGGCACTGCTCGAAACCATCGACTACCTGTGTGAGTCACGTGGGGCGTTGCCGCCGGTCGCGTGCAGTTTGTGTCAGGCTCATTTCATTCGTCACCGCCTGACCAAGATCATGCGTGGTGCTTCCCCACAAATGCTCTCGCAACGGGTTCGCTATGCGACGCTGCTCGTCGCGACCCTGTTGCTGCCGTTGCAGCCGTTTGTGTTCGGCTCGGCCAGCGTTGCGAACTTGCGGCGATCAGCCCGCTCCGCGCCGCTCGTCGTCGATACCAACTCAGCCCCGCTGTTGGCCGATGTTGAACGAAATGAATTCCTCTCCAAGAGAGACAACACACCGATCTCGCCAATTCTTTTCCCAGCGACTCCACCGTCCACAGACATCCCCACTGCCACATCGACTTCGCGCGTGCCCGCCATGCGAGGCGAAACGATTTGGTCCACAGCCGCTTCACCGGATGGTCGCTTCGTCGTGCGGGCGACGACCGCTCGACGCGTCGTGCTGACCGATTAGCGTCGAACAACGAGACCGATCTTTCTAAAGGACGAATCACGTCAGTCACGTTCGCTCCGGAGGGTGAATGGTTCGCGTCTGTCGATCAGGAGGGACGAGTCACTATTGGGGATTCGTCGCGCGGCGAACGACTGCGAACCGTGCAGACTCACAGGGGCACGCTGCATTCCGTCGCAGACTCACCCGGTGGCCAAACCATCGCGGTGGGAGGGCGCGACGGCACCGTATTGCTGATGGATAGCATCACGATTGCTGATGGATAGCATCACGGGCGAATCGCTGGCCGACCTGCCGCACCATCCGTCTGCCGTGAACTGCATTCGCTTCTTTGGTGACGGGCGACAACTGGCGGTGGCTAGCGGCAACTGGATGTCGAACGGTCGCGGGGAGGTCGCGCTGCCGAATTCCGTCACGGGAAAGACCGAGACGACACTCCGCTGTCCCACATCTCCTGGAGCGTTGACGTTCGCCAGTAACGAAGAGTTGATTGTTCGCCTCTGGGATGGTCGGACTCAACTCTGGAACTTGGTCGGTCGGAACAGCCCTTGCCGACAAGCGCGTCGTCTCTGCAGCCGCGTTCTCACCGGACAACCCGGCTCTGTGCGAAGCGATCTTCATCGCGGAAGAGCTGGCGTTCGCTGAGCCAACACTCTTCAAAGAGTCGTCGCCTTTGGCCATCCTCCGCAGCTTGTTTACGTCTCCCGCCGAGTGACGGTGGATTGCACGATCAAACAAGACAAGAGGACTCGATAAGCAACGTTCTTTCATCTCTGCCGCTCGTGCTGTTAAGCGTGTGTTTCTCGCTGCTGCCCATCGCGGAAATCGCTGCTGAGGAATCGGAGTTGGTTCAGGCGTGGTTGAAGGTCAGCCTCAAACACGCTCAGGACTATGTCTTCCATTCGCAGGACAAGGCAGACAAACCGTTCACCATGCTGCCGCATGGCGGTGTTTCGCCACAGTCAGCCGGTGCGCGGCGACGACATCGGTGCCGTGTACTTGTGGGTGGATGCCGACCAGCGTCCGGCGGTGATTGGTACCACGTTCGCCTTCGCGTTGGAGGCGGATCGCCGCATGGTCGTGCATGAATTGCATTCGCTGGGTAGCGAACCGTCGCAGTCCCACTGGCGCGGCAAACGACCTTGGCAACCGAAGCGAGTGGACTTGGATTGGAAGGCCGTTCCGAACGCTCCGCCGGTCAATGCAAATCCTGCTGTTCGGCAGCGACAAGTTCGCGACATCGCCCGCCGGTTCAGTGCCAACAGCATTGATGAGAAAGAAGGGCGTTGGGAGCTGCGTCTCGTCGCGAAGCCCGTTCATCAATTTGAAGGCGAACAGCCGAATGCCGTTTCGTGTGGCTCGCTGTTCCTCTTCCGCTAAGGGACCGACCCCGAATTGGTCTTGGCCGTGGAGGCTTAGAAAGGGACCAATGGTTACGCCTAGTATTACGCGGCCGCCTCATTCACGGACCATGGCCTGAAACGGCAGCTCGACAGTAAGCAAGTGTGGACTGCCGGTCCGAAGTCTACTGGCCCCGATCGACCGCATTACGCGGAAAGTGTTGTAGTCGAACGACTGCCCGAAAAATGACGACATGTTCTGTAGCTCAGGCGCGACCGGCCGTCATTGGAATCGCCTTGGCTCGCGGCAAGCGATTGCCTCCCTAATCGTAGGATGGACGCCCCGTTCGTCCGTCACAAGTTGTGGCGATTCGGACGAACAAGGCGTCCATCCTACGGCTGTTTTTTCTGCTGACGTTGGCGAACGCACTGAGATGCCCCATGAAACGCACACTTCTCTGGTCCACTTGTTTGTTGATGCTCATCGCATGGCCTGTGGACGCGGACGACTTGCCAGCGGTCAACGCTCCGCAGCCTGTCGCCAGCGGCCAAAAGTCAGCCGCTGCAATTGGCGATTCCGTCGAGAGCAACCTCGCCGCAAGCAACCCAACGGCCACCAACTTGGTCGGCATCGACGCGCCTTGATCGTTTGCGGGCTGAGCGGAGGCACGGCGCATCGCAAGCTGTTCGTGGAGACCACGACCAAACTGCACGAGGGTCTTGCCAAACAGTTGGGCTTTGCGGAGGAGAACGTTCACCTTTTGTTCGGCGACGATCCGCAAGACTCGGACATCGAACCATTCAAATCCGCACCGCGATCGACGCGCGAGGAGCTTGAACAGACGGTCACGAAGCTGCGGGAACAGCTTCGTCCGGACGACGCCCTCTGGCTCATCGTCGTCGGACACAGCCGTTACGATGGCAAACACTCGTGGCTGAATCTGCCCGGCCCGGACATCCATCAGCTCGACTTCGCCAAGTTGTTCACCGGGATCACAGCCGCTCAGCAAGTCTTCGTTATCACCACGCCGACCAGTGGCTATTACATCAAGCCACTGTCGGCGAAGGGCCGAGTCGTCATGAAGGCCACCGAAACCGATTGGGAAACGAACGAGACCGAGTTTCCCCACGAACTCGCTCGCATCCTCTTCGCGCCTCCAGCGGCAAAGGACTTCGATGTTGATGGGGATGGCGTTCTGACCCTGTTCGATTTTTACGTGACGGTTGTACGCAACCTCGCGCAGTCGTACCTCGACCGAGAATTCCTCGCGACCGAACCCCCGCTCCTCGACCACAACGGCGACGGCCGCGGCACGGAAGTTCAGATCGACTTCTTCACAGTCGAGCAGGGTGGTCGAGCCAAACCGAAGAAATGGAACGCCCCGACGAAGCTCACCACCACTGATGGCGGATTGGCGAGAACCATTGCGCGGCCATTGGCGAAGACGGAACGCTGAAGTGAACGCCGAGGCATCGGGCAGGGCTGGCAGTGCCGTGACGCGGCTGATAGTAAAGGGGGCGTCGCGTGCTGAATCGCCACGAATTCTCGCTTTCACTTTTCAGAGACCGCTCCCGCATCATGCCTCAGTTTCGCTTGGCCGTGGCCACACGGTGTTTTCGTCAATCGCTTCCCGCTTCGCTGCAAACGGCTTCCGAACTGCATGTGCAAGGTGTGCAGTTCGATCTCGGTAGCGAAGTCACTTCGTCGGGATTGACCGAGTCGGGACGGAGGCAATTCCTGCATCGGATGGGAGAACTCAACCTGCTCGTGGCGGGTGCCGTTTTTCCGCTGACACACCCGCTGACCGACGGTCGAGAACTCGAACGCCGAGTCACGGCACTGCGCGACGCGATGACGTTTGCGTACGCGATCAAGGCCCCAACGCTCTGCTGTCGCGTCGGTCGCATTCCAACAGACCGCGAATCGAAAGAGCGGCAACTGCTCGTGGAAATCCTCACGGACCTGGCCCGCCACGGGAATCACGTCGGAACGGTGCTGTGCATCACGCCGACGGATGACTCGGCGGAAGAACTCACGGCGCTCGTCGATGAAATCAAGTCCGGTCCGCTCGGCATCGACTTCGATCCGGCTCACTTCGCCATGACCGGCCGCTCGTCCACCGAGGCACTTCGCAAACTGCACGCGGTGGTGTCGCATGTTCAACTGCGCGATGGCCTCCGCGATTTCAGCGGTGGTAGCCAAGAGGCTGCTGTCGGACACGGCACGATCGACTGGCCAGAGGTCTTCGCCTTACTCTGTGAAATGGACTACCGCGGCTGGGTGACGGCCGTGCGAACTCAGGGAGACGACCGGCCCGGCGATGTCGCCCGCGCCGTGAAGTATCTGAGAGAGCTGCTGCCGGGCGTCTGAGTGCGGCCCACTGCTCGACAAAACGATTCAAGGGCATTTCCGAACAAGCCCGACGCGCAAGCGAGGGCTTCACCATCATCGAATGCCCAGCCCTCGCTTGCGCGTCGGGCTAGTTTTTCGAGGCACAAACCGGTTTTGAAATGCCCTCTAAGAACAGTTCGGACCGGCGTATCAGTCGCCTTTCGCACCGCGACGTTCTTTCGCGGAGCGAAAGACGACAATGTCTGTCCTGACAGCCACCAACTCGGAACCCTTGCCTCGTGAACTTAACCGCCGCCAACACCGAAACCGTTCCCGTGCTGACCGTCAGCGCGTTGACCTTCGTTCTGAAGGAAGTTGTCGAGGCCTCGTTTCCGCACGTCTGGGTCAGCGGTGAGATCTCGAACTTCACGCGAGCCGGTTCCGGCCACTGCTACTTCACGCTGAAGGATGACTCGGCACAGTTGAAGGCGGTGATGTGGCGCGGCACTGCGCAGCGATTGCGGTTCGATTTGAAAGACGGATTGCAGGTGATCGCCGCCGGACGGATCGAGGTTTACGAGGCGCGCGGCGTCTATCAGATCGTGGTCGATCAGCTTCAACCCAAGGGGATCGGACCACTCGAACTGGCCTTCCGGCAGCTTCAGCAGAAACTCGCACAGGAAGGTCTGTTTGATCCCGCCCGCAAGCGCGCACTGCCACGGTTCCCGCGCCGCATCGCACTCATCACGAGTCCCACTGGTGCCGCAGTGCAAGACATGACGCAGGTCATCACGCGGCGCTGGCCCAAGGCGAACATCGTCATCGTTCCGGTGGTCGTGCAGGGACCGCAGGCCGCTCCGCAGATCGCGGCCGCGCTGCGGAAAGTCCACCTGATCCCCGAGGTCGATGTCTGCATTTGCGGTCGCGGTGGGGGAAGCCTCGAAGATTTGTGGGCCTTCAACGAAGAGGTCGTCGCGCGGGCGATTCACGCCTGCAAGATTCCGGTCATCAGTGCTGTTGGGCACGAAATAGATGTGACTATCGCGGACTTGGTTGCCGACAAACGAGCACTCACGCCGAGCGAAGCGGGTGAGCTGGTGGTGCCACTCGAAAGCGAAGTCCGCGCGGAATTGAAGCAACTTCACCAACGACTCAAGTCGTCCCTGAAGCGGCAGGCGCAGCAGGCCCGCTTGAGACTCGACGCGATTGCCAATCGTCGTTGCTTCGCCCGACCACTCGATCGTGTTCGCGATCTGTCGCTCAAACTGGATGAACTCGACGCGCGAATGAAGCGCGGCGTGAAGCAATCCATCACCACTTCCCGCCAAAAGTTGGAGACGCTCGCGGCGTCGCTGAGTGCCCTCAGTCCGTTGGCGGTGTTGGAGCGAGGCTACTCGCTGACGAAGACGCTCGCAGGCGGAGACCTCGTCAGGAACGCGGGCCAACTTCGCCAAGGCGACCGCATCTCGACGCTGCTCGCGCAAGGCAGTGTCGTCAGCGAGGTGGTGTCGGTGGAGTTGGATGACGAATGACGGCGAGTCCCGGCCGTTCACTCAAGTCAGTCTCCAACGTTTGCGCAGCAGCCATTCGCCGGTGAGCAACGAGACCAGCAGCCACAACACTTCCCAGCGGTTCCAAAGCGGGATCGGGTCTTCGGTTTGCAGCGGGACGGGAATGCCGCGCGGGATTTCTGAGGGGAGTTGATCGACGTCCTCCAGCGTGTAGAAGCGGCCGTGAGACTGTTTCGTGGCGAGCTGTAAGTCGGACTTGTCCATGCCGCGCCGTTGCAGTTCGCGCTGAGGTGCCTCGACCCGGAAGTCGGTCGCTGGTGGTGCCTCTTTGAAGGCAGGCTGAGTGATCGAGGCGTGGTACGTTCCCTCGGCCAGTCGCGGAAGCTGAGCTTCAAACATCGTTGGAGCTTCGCGCAGTCGAGTCAGCTTGACTGACTGACGGCCCTCGCCTTTGCTGTCGAGCACCACGGTCACTCCGCTCGGGTCCGTCGGGAGAAACTTCTCATCGACAAAGCGTACTCGCACCGTGACCGGTTGCCCGCGCTGATAGACCAGTTGATCAACGCTCAGTTCGGCCGTGCGATCCTTGCCAATCAATCGGCCGCGACTGAGATAACGAACGGCCTGAATCCAGTAACGACCGTAGTGCAGGTCACCCGTGCGGAATCGCCAACGCCACGTTTCGTCGGTCGCGTGGAACAGCACTTTGCCGCCACCGACTTGCTGCATCGAGATCACCGGCAGGCGACCACTCGTCCCCGACTTGAGCGGGTGTTCGGCGAACACCCGGACGCCGGGCTTGAGCTTCGGACTCTCGACCAACCAAAAGAGATTGGGTAGCCCATTCCAAATTCGCAGACTGTCGGCTTCCGTGTCACCGAGTCGAAACAGGCTGTTCCCCTTCTGGCCTTCGATTGTCAGCACCGGATGAAAGCTGTCGGACGTGGCGACCTCGGTGGCGGGCGGCTTCACGTCGGCGACAGCGAACGGCAGCAACAGCTCCAGTGGTGTCCCTCCAAACGCGAGTGGGTTCGATTGCGGCCCCGCGATGAAAACCACGCTGCCTCCTTTCTCACGTACGAAGTCGCGCACGCTTTCCATCACGGCCGGACCGAGCAGCGTCGGGGAGACATCTCCAAAGATCAGCACGTCGAACCGCGCGAGGTCTTCGCGTTTGACCGGGAAGTGCTGAATGGCCGTTCGGTCCTCCTGAGCGTATTCGAGATCAGCATCCTGAAGCAGCGTGCTCAATTCGATCGACTTGTCTCGTTCGAGCAATTGCTTCAAGTAACGGAACTCGTAGCGAGGAAGTCCGTCCGCGAGCAGCACGCGAATCTTTTCTTCGCGCACGCTGACGTGTCGCGTTTCGAGGTTGTTCAGTTTGTTGGTTTCATCACTCAGCGGGACGACTTCCAGCGCGAAGTCGAATTCACCCGCCGTGGGCGATGAGTACGACAGCTCGACCTTGGCAGTCTGCCCGTCGGCGGGAGCCGTGATTTCTTGCGAGGTCAGCGGCGTTGAGTTCCCTTCCTGGCGAAGTCTCAGCATCAGCTTGCGACCGGCGTAACCGAAGCTCTTCACTTTCGCCGCGAACAGCATGGGATCGCCGACAAACGCGACTTCATCGACGAGCGTGTCGAACAGTTGCACGTCCTTCGCCGCGTCGTCGCTTCCCAAGCCAACAACGTGAAGTTGAATCCCCTTGCGGCGCACGGCCTCGGCGATCGTCGAGAGCTTGTCGGCATCGGAGACGCTGGCGACGCCATCGGTGAAGAGAATCAGCGCGGCAGGCGGCGTCCCGCGGAGGTCATTCAAAACCTTTTTCACTGCGGGAGCGGGGCGTGTCTGATCGCCATCAGCCCGCAGCGCGAGAATGGACTCGAGAATGGACTCGAACGGCGGTTCCGCTTTGGCGGGCCACACCGCTGAAGAAGACTGTTCACCGTGATCGGTGGCCTCCAACGGCGACGCGGTGTCAGCGAACCGATAGAGCCTCACTTGATGCTCACGTTCCAGCTCCGTCAAAAACTGTCCGCCGTTGCGAGTCAGAACTTCTTGAGCCAGCGCGAGGCGATGTCCATCGCGGCCCGGTGTCTGCGCGAGACCACTCGCCATCCGAGCCGATTGCGAGCCGGACGGGTATTGGTCTCGCAACGACATGCTTGCCGAGTTGTCGATCATGACCGCGATGCTCGGCAACCCCGTTCGCTCGACGGTCAAGCTGAGTTCCGTCAGCATCGCTACGACGAGGGCGAAGACGGCCAATCTCAGCACGACCAACAGGCCACGTTGGTGCCCGCGCAAGCTCGTGCCTTCACGCAGATAGACCCACACCACGAGAACCAGCAATCCGACAAAACCGACTGCGATCAGCCACGCGGGGCCGGGGACTCGCCAATCCAAACGCCACGCAGTTCCCTCACCGGCAACGGGAGCCTTCAGCCCGAGATACCAAGCCAGAAATTGTTGCAGTCGAAGCATCGTGCCACATGCCTTGCTCGTCTGTTGATCCAGTGGGAAGGGCACTCTGGCCCGTCACGATTTTGCGGACGAAGACGGGCAGGAGTGCCCGCCCTACTCAACCGAATAGACTCACGATGCGAGGGATCAGGCGCTCGAATGCTTTCGCGCGATGGCTGATGTGCCGCTTGACGGCGGCGTTGAGCTGCCCGAAGGTTTGATGGTACTCGGGAACGAGAAACAGCGGGTCGTAGCCGAAGCCATTGGAGCCGTGATAGTCCGTGAGGATTCGTCCCCCACAACGACCTTCGGCTTCGAGCCGAATCACACCGGTCGGGTCACTGAGTACCGCATAGCAGACGTAGTAAGCCGTTCGTTTTTCAGTGGGGACGTTCGCCAACTCACTCAACAGTTTTTGGTTGTTGGCAGCATCGGCCCCTTGTTCTCCGGCATAGCGTGCGGAATAGATGCCGGGAGCGCCGCCGAGGGCATCGACGCACAGGCCGCTGTCCTCGGCAATGACCCACGCGCCGAGACTCTTGGCAACTTCCGTCGCCTTTTTAGCGGCGTTGGCTGCAAACGAATCACCGTCCTCATCGACCTCTGGCACATGCGGGAATGACTCGACTCCGATCAGCTCGACCCCATGCGGAGCCATCAACTCGGCGATCTCACCGATCTTCTTCTTGTTGCGACTGCTCAAGACAATTGGGGGCAGAAAACTCATGAGAACAAGACTCTGGCGCGGTTGTTTCAAATGGGGAGCGAGCGGGAGGCGCAACTACATCCGCCAGCCATCGGGCAGAGTGGTCTGCTTGGGAACGACGATGATTCCGTCTTCCACCGCGACGGGTGAATCCGCCATCGCCTTCAACTCCGGAGTGGCTTGGATATGAACGCCCTGTCCGATGCGGCAGTTCTTATCGACAATTACACCGTCGAGGTAGCTGTAGTCCCCGACTCCAATCGTGGGCAGTCCCGCCGCGCGGTCGTCAGCGATTTCAGAGTCGGCCTGATAGGTGTCCGCTCCCATCAAGATGGAGTTCACGATCGTGACGTTCCGTCCAATCTTGCACCTCAGTCCGATGACCGAGTTCTCGATGACCGAGCCTTCACCAATCACGCAGCCATCCGCGATCAGACTTCTCGAAATGCGCACGCCATCGCACCGCGTGGGGGGGAGAAATCGAGCGTGCGTGTAAATCGGAGCCTGCTGGTTTTCGAGCGTGAACGGCGCGTTCGGCAACGTCAGATCGAGGTTGGCCTCGTAGAACGAGCGGATCGTTCCGATGTCCTCCCAATAGCCGTCGAACAGGTGAGCATGGACTTTGTGAGTCCGAATCGACATTGGAAAGACCTCCTTGCCGAAGTCTTGGTAGTCCGAGTGCGTCAACAGATCCACGAGCGTGTCGCGGTTGAAAAGATAGATGCCCATGCTGGCGAGGCAGTCTCGCCCGTGGCTCTTGATTCCCTGCGCATCAATCCATTTCGGATCGGTTTTTACAAGGCGATCGATCTCCGCGTCGCTTTTAGGTTTTTCGAGGAAACCTTCGACTCGCCCTTCGTCATTCACACGCATGATGCCGAACCCGCGAGCCGCTTCACGCGTGACCGGCAGCGCGGCAATCGTGACATCCGCTCCCGACTTCTGGTGCGTCGCCAGCATGTCCCGATAGTCCATGCGGTAAAGCTGATCGCCCGACAGAATCATGACATAGTCCACGTCCTTCTGTTGCAGGTGCGCCAAGTTTTTGCGAACCGCATCGGCGGTCCCCTGATACCAGTGCTCGCCCTCCATCGTCTGCTGCGCGGCGAGGATTTCGACGAACCCACCCTCAAACCGATCGAAACGGTACGTCTGACGGATGTGACGATGCAGGCTGACCGAATTGAACTGCGTCAACAAATAGATGCGGTTCATCCCGCTGTTGAGGCAGTTCGAAATTGGGATGTCGATAATGCGGTATTTGCCCGCCAGCGGTACTGCCGGTTTCGATCGGTGCTGAGTGAGCGGGTACAGGCGAGTTCCCTTGCCGCCCCCGAGAATGACCGACAAAATATTGCGCATCGACGAACCCCTTCCATGAAACCACGACTCTGGCTCGACGCAGTGGACAGCGTGCAGCCGGACACGAGAAACGAAACTCCGCGGCGAGCATCGGGACTCGCACAGGCGGCGTCAGGTTATCGTTCGGCGGAGAGATTTTGGAGTGTCGGGACGAATCGTGTCGGGACGAATCGTGTTCGTCGCTCACGTTCCAAGGCACGACCACCCATCGCACTGACTCGCAGGGGCGAGCCAAGCCGTGACAGAGTCGTTCTGGCGGGAAAGGCTTTTCATGCACGACTGGGGCGTGCGACAGCCTTGGAGGGAATCAGCGGAGTGACACTCACCTTCCGGTCACCAAGAGATTTCCCGGCTCCTTGTGTTCACTCGGATCGGCGATCTCCATTCGGCGGATGGCAACATCCGCGGGAGCTTCGATCCCAAGGCGGACTCGTCCACCTTTGACTTCCAGCACGGTCACAACAACCAACTGGTCGCCAATCACAATCTGCTGCTTCAAACCTCGTGTGAGAACTAACATGGTTTTCCTTCCGTAGAAACTGAGGTGCGTCTTGCCCATCGGCTGTGCACGCAATTATTACACCCAAGGCAAGCCTGCATCGGCAGTTTTCGCCGAAACAGATTGCAGTAAAAGCCTTTTAATTTTTCTGGACTCGAACTGGAATGGCAGTTGACGCGTCAAATTGACGGAGTTGCTTCGCTACACATGGCCAATTTGTGGCCGGGCAAATTACTGACAGCGAGTCCGTTCGTAGTAGAAACTGGCCAACTCGCGACCAACTTCAGGCGGGTCTATACTGAACGAACACCGCTTTTCGGTATTTGGTTCCGATTCGTCGCGGCCGGTGATAGACCGCCAGCCGGTTCACATTCTCTTGAGGTTCACGTCGTGAAGTGCCTATCAGATCGCCTTCGACATTTACTCGTGGCTACCCATCTTGCCTGGTTTGTTGGTGCAACGGTCGTGTTCGCTGCGGGGCCTTACGCTCCCGCCATCGCCGAGAAGTCGAATGAAGGTGAGTTGGCAATCCACCGGTTTCGAGTTCCCGCCGGGATGAAGATCGATCTGTGGGCGGCGGAGCCGGCTCTCGCCAACCCGGTCGCGTTTTGCTTCGACGAGCGAGGTCGCGTCTTCGTTGCCGAGACCTTTCGCCAACAGAAGGGAGTCGTTGATAACCGGAACTTCATGCACTGGTTGCACGACGATCTCGCTGCCCAAACGGTCGAGGATCGCCTCACGTTCTTCAAGAAGTATCTTGGCGATGACATCAAGAAGTACGGGATCGAACACGACCGGATCCGCCTGCTGGAAGACACCGATGGCGACGGCAAGGCGGACAAATCGACGGTCTTCGCCGATGGATTCAATGCCATCGAAGACGGCACTGGCGCGGGAGTGCTCGCGCACAACGGCAAGCTGTTCTACACCTGCATCCCTAAGCTATGGCAACTGACGGACAAGGACGGCGACGGCAAAGCGGATGAGCGAGTTGCTCTGTACGACGGTTTCGGGGTGCGAGTCGCCTTTCGCGGGCACGACATGCACGGGCTGATCATTGGTCCCGATGGGCGGCTCTATTTCTCCATCGGTGATCGCGGCTTCTCGGTTCCAACGAAGGAAGGGAAGCTGCACTTGCCCGATCAGGGGGCAGTCTTTCGCTGCGAATTGGATGGCACGAAGTTGGAGGTCTTCTGCACGGGGCTTCGCAATCCGCAGGAGCTGGCGTTCGACGATTTCGGCAATCTGTTCACCGGCGACAACAACTCGGACGGCGGCGACCGTGCGCGGTGGATGCACCTCGTCCAGCATTCTGACACCGGTTGGCGGATGTACTACCAGTACCTTCAAGACCGAGGCCCTTGGAATCGCGAGAAGCTGTGGTATCCGGCTCATCCCGGTCAGGCGGCGTACATCGTCCCGGCGGTGACCAACGTGGCCGATGGCCCGTCGGGGCTGGGCTACTATCCCGGCACGGGTCTCGACGAGAAGTATCGCGGCCATTTCTTCCTCGCCGATTTTCGAGGGACCGCTGGCAACAGTGGCATCCGCACATTCAGCATGATCCCGAAGGGGGCCTCGTTTGAATTGGCTGGCAATGAGGAGTTCCTCTGGTCGATCTTGGCGACCGACGTGGACTTCGGCTTCGACGGCGGGCTGTATGTCTCGGACTGGGTCGATGGTTGGAATGGGATCGGCAAGGGGCGGCTCTATCGGTTTCGCGATCAGCAACACGGGACCACGCCGCTCGTGAGCGAAGTCGGACGCTTGATGAAGGAAGGCTTCGCTCAACGAGAACCGCGCGAACTTGGCAATTTGCTCGGACATCCCGACTACCGCATTCGCCTTCAGGCGCAGATGGCATTGGCCGAGAAGAACTCGACAGACGTGTTGCTTCAATCCGCGACGAAGGGTGAGGGACTCTTCGACCGGCTGCACGGCATCTGGGGACTCGGTCAACTGGGCCGTGCGAAGCCCGCCGTGTTGAAGGACATTCTTCCGCTCTTCAAAGATGTCGTTCCCGAAATTCGCGCACAGGTCGCCAAAGTCTGCGGTGAGGCTGCTTATCAAGACGCCGCGCCGGGCTTGATCGGTCTCTTAAAGGATGACAGCGAGCGGGTGAGAGCCTTCGCCGCGTTGGCCTTGGGGAGCGTGAAGGACAAATCGGCGGTCGGGCCGTTGTTTGAGTTGCTCGCTCAAAATGCGGATGCCGACGCGACGTTGAGGCATGCGGCCGTGATCGGCCTCGTCAACGCGGCCGACGTGAAGACGCTGGTCGATGCTGCGAAGAGGCCGTCGCCCGCCGAGCGACTCGGCGCGGTCCTCGCCCTGCGGCGCAAGGCCGATGTGGGCGTCGCGGCCTTCCTCAACGATGCCGAGCCACTCGTGGTCTTGGAAGCGGCGCGAGCCATTCACGACGTGCCGATCCTCGACGCGATGCCGTCGCTCGCGAAGCTGTCTGACAAACCGGGGCTGTCCGATCCGCTGCTGCGTCGCGTGATGAACGCCAACTTCCGCCTCGGGACGCTCGACCACGCGAAGGTCGTTGCATCATTGGCCGCTAACCCGCTGCTCGACGACACGCTGCGTGTCGAAGCGATCTCAGAGCTGCTCGATTGGAACTCACCACCTCCGCTGGATCGGGTCCTCGGCGACTTTCGCCCACTGAAGTCGCGCGCGATTGACGTGGCCAGCGCCGTGCAACCGGTGATGATCCCGCTGTTTGGTGGGAGTGGCGTGATTCGCGAATCGGCTGCGAAATTGGCCGCGCGGTACGAGATCAAAGTCGCCGAGCCGCTGTTGCTCGACATCATTCAGGACGTGATCCGTCCGTCGTCCGAGCGAGTCGCTTCGTTGCGGGCGCTCGCCGCGATCAAGAGTCCGCAGCTCAAGTCGGTCGTGGAAGTCTCGCTGAAGGATGTCGATCCCGGTCTCCGCAGCGAGGCTCGACGCCAGATCATCACGACCGATCCCGCTCGTGCCGTCACACTGCTGGCCGAGACGATGACGAGTGACTCGGTCCCCGAGCAGCAAGCCGCGATCAGCACGCTCGCCACACTCAAGCGAGACGACGCGGATGCGGTCCTCGATCAGTGGCTCGCGCGATTGGCCAAGCGCGAAACGCCCGAGGCCGTGCAGCTCGACCTGTTGGATGCCGCGAAGGCGCGCGCAACGAAGACGATGCTGGAACAAGTGGCTGCGTTCGATGCGACGCGCAAGCCCGACGATCACCTCCGTGACTATCGCGAATCTCTGGCGGGTGGGAACGATGTGCGTGGTAAAGAAATCTTCTTCGGACGCAGCGAAGTCTCGTGTCGCCGCTGTCACAAGATCGACGGCAACGGCGGCGAAGTCGGTCCCGACCTGTCGCGCAGCGGACTCGACAAGACTCGCGAATACCTGCTCGAAGCAATGGTCGATCCGAACAAGCAGATCGCGAAGGGGTTTGAAACGGCGATCCTGCAAATGGCCGACGGCAAGGTCCACGCGGGAATCATCAAGTCCGATGATGGTCAGCGCATCCAACTGCAAAAGCCCGAGGGAGCGATCGTCGTGCTGGAGAAGTCGGCCATTGAAGACCGCGCCGTGGGGAAGTCCGGGATGCCCGAAGACCTCGTCAAAAAACTCACCAAGTCGGACGTGCGCGATCTGGTCCAATACCTCTCAACTCTGCGAAACACGACGAACCCGGCGGAGCATGGGAAAAAGTGACTCGTAGGACGGGCACTCCCGCCCGTCAGTCTTGTCAGAAGAAAAACGGACAGGCAAGAGTACCCGTCCTACTGTTTGAAGCCAGCCGTCTCACGGAGTCCGAGCTGCTGGAGTCGGGAACTGCTGAAGGCGTTCGCCAACGAGCGTTGCGTTCGGACGGAGTGTGCCGATCACGCCTGCCAGCGCCGATTTGACCGAGGGTTGTTCCGCCGCGACCCAACCGGAGTGAACCGCTGCGACACCGTCCTTAGTCAGCAACAGGCCGAACCGTTGAATGTGATAGCCCAACTGAGAGGCTGCCGCTTCACGCAGACCAGCATCCAACTGTGTGTTTAACGCGACTTCGGATAGCCGCCGTTGGGCTGCACCACTCGGGAGACCGCCGAGTGCGACGATGGCGTTGGGGCCAGCATCGGGGGACTCGATCACGAGCGCCAATTCCTTTTCCGCCTGCGAGACATCAAACACTTTCGAGCCGCGTCCGGTGACGAGAGTCGCCAACCAGTAGGCGGCCGAGACTTTCTGCTGGTTCCGCTCACCAGCCGACAACATCGGGGACTTCAGCCCGTCTGCGAACGGCTTGAATTGATGATTGAAATCGTTCGACGAAGCGGACTCCGCCACGAACGTCGCAGGGGAATTGCGAGCGACCAACCGATCAACATCGGCTCGCGTTGAGTCTGCACCGTAGACCACGACCGGGATCGCCGCCGTTCGGGCATCGGCGCGAATGTTCGACAAGGTTTGAGTCAGCTCCCAGCGGATGCAGTTGGCATGAACCACAATGACATCGACGCCCGCCGAATTCGCCGCCTTCTCAAACCCATCGCGGCCCGTCGAAGCCATCATCCCCTCGAACCCGGCATCCTTCAGGTAGGCCGCGGTGCGGCTGGCGCGTCCTTGGTCGGCATCGATCACCACGGCGCGTGCTTGGCCAGGATCGGTCAATGCACGAGCCAAGACGGAGACGACACGGTTCGCGCCGGGGAAACTATTCTTCGGCTCGATGCGCAGGATCGTGGTCGCAGCCGCGAATTGGATGCGGGCATCGGGCGCGTTCAATGCGGCAAGGACAGGCGACTTCAGCCCTTTCAGCCCCTGCAACTGCTCGCGCGTTCCAATCTGGCCGAGGACTTCGAGAGCCGCCACCGCTGTTGCCGGTTGACTCGCCTCCAAGGCGTCGGCCAGAACTTGTGAGACGGTTTCTTCTCCCGCTGTCAGGGCGAGGTACATCGCGGTGCCGGGATCGACACTGCGCGGCTTGTCCCAGCCGTTCTGCAAGACTTCCAAACCAAGTAACGAGGCCAGGTACTGTCGCTGCGGCTCAGACTGATCTGGCGACAAGGCCAACGACTGACGCGCGAATCGCGATGAAAGCAGCATCGCCGCGATTTGGGGCGAGTGCGTTTTCGACATGGCCGTCCCGGCATCCGCGTCCCAGCCCCAGATGAGGACCGACCGATCGGCCTCACGCGGCAACAGGTCTGGCTTCTGGAACAGCATCTTGGCCAACCGCCGCAACTCGTTGGAGGCGGTGATGGACGACAGGCGATCCGTTTTCTCTTTCGAGCCAGTGATGAGCTTCGCCAGCGTGCGCTGTGCTGCCATGCGAACACCGCTTGGCTGGGCCTCAGAGAACGCGGGGAACCACAAGTAGGGAATCGCTTCGTTCGCTTCCAAGATGCCCAGTACTTCGATCACGGCTGCCCGCACACGGTCCTCCGGCGCATCGAGTCCTCCCAGCAGCGGGGGCACGATCTGGCGACCCATCCTCGTGAGGGCGATCACCAATGTGTCCTGCCGCTCGGCCATCTCGGGCCGACTCATTTGCTTCAGTATCTGTGGGACCGCTCGCGGCCCGGCATTACGCAATTCGCGCGTCGCCAGTTCGCGTTGTGTCGGGTCACCGATCAGTCTCGCGATCAAGCCGTCCACAAACGCCGGGTCTTCCGACTGCTTGCGAGCGAGAGTATTGAGACGGTCGAGCAGTTGAGCCGAAAGGGGTTGCAGCTCTTGGATCCGAGCCAGTTTGACGAATTCGCTCGTGCCGTGCTTGTCCCGAATTTTGAGCATCAGCTCGTCGTCGGGTGATCCCGAGTCGAACTGATCGAGATACTTGCGAGCCAAGTCCATTCGCGCGAGATCGACCATCAATAACGTGCTGGCGAAGTACTCTTCGGGAGTCTTCGGCTCGACGAGCAGCGGTGAGGGATCGGGCGCGGCGGCCAATTTGCCGGGAGCCGGTTGTGCCCACGACGACGCTGCCCCATGAAGGCACATCGCCCCACAAGCCATACTCGCAATTAACACTCGACGAAGCCGGGCCATTCGCAGACTCCGCAATTACACGACGACTCTTCGCAACACACTCGGCGTGAGCATCCGTGCAACTACTTTCCGTTTCCAACACCGAGACCGTGCCCGATGCTACGAACGCACGATGAGACGAAACAACGACATTTCACCTCGACCGACACAAATCACCTTACTCGACCGCAGTCGCATCGACCGCCGGAGCGAAGTGAGTCCAACCTGTCCACGGGGGCGGCTCGCGCAACACGAGAGTCAAGCACGGCGTTCGGATGCCACGGGTCGCTCGGATCGTGCGGCGGATGCCGTCGAGTCAAACCTTGCCGGTTGAAACGGCGCGGCTGGAAAAAAATGAAGTCCGGCTTTTCCAAAAGCCGGACTTCTCTCTGGTAGAAAACCTCCACACGTCGTTGTCATCACGAAGAGAGAAGTCCGGCTGACAAAGCTAAGCCGGACTTCCAACGTGAAACACGCCGCATCACACATCCAACTCGTGAGCCACCAAGTCGGCATACGTCTCACGGCGGCGGATGACTTTGACGGTCGTGCCGTCTACGAGTAGCTCGGTCGCGCGGGGGCGCGAGTTGTAGTTGCTGCTCATGGCGGTGCCGTAGGCTCCCGCGCTGAAGATCGCCATCAGGTCGCCGCGTTGCATCGGTGGCAGGTAACGGTCTTTCGCGAAGTAATCGGACGATTCGCAAACCGGGCCGACAACGTCGGTCTTCTCGCACCCGGCGATTTCACCTTCGACGTTGGACGGCATCGCGACGGCGGGCTTCACCGGCCAGACTCGATGGAAACTGTCGTACATCGCCGGACGAATCAGGTCGTTCATCGCTCCGTCTTGAATGACGAACAGTTTGCCTCCTTCTCGCTTCGTATAGACGACGCGGCTGATGAGGACACACGAGTTGCCGACGATGAACCGGCCCGGTTCGAGGGCCAGTCGGCACTTGGCCGCTTTGACGGCGGGGACGATCACCTTCGCGTACTCAGATGCGGGCAGCCCTTCGTTTTCGCGGTAGCTGATTCCGAAGCCGCCTCCCAGATTGATCCAGTTGATGTCGTGACCGTCACGCCGCAGAGCCTCAACAACCTCGATCGCCTTCGCCCCGGCGGCCTCATACGGATCGGTCGTCAAGATCGGCGAGCCGAGGTGCATGTGGATCCCCTTCAGCGCGAGTCGCTTGTCTCGCAGCACCTTAGCAGCCAGTTCGCGGAACCGCTCGATGTCCATCCCGAACTTGTTCCCCTTCTTGCCCGTCGTCGTCTTGGCATGAGTCTTCGCGTCGATGTCCGGATTGAGCCGCAGCGCCACGCGACCGATTTTTCCCATCGAGCCGGCAACGGCCGCGATGGCATCGAGTTCCGCTTCGCTCTCGACATCGAACATCAGGATGTCGTTCTCCAGCGCGAACCGAATCTCGTCGTCAGTCTTGCCAACTCCCGCGAAGACGACCTTCGACGTGTCGGCCCCCGACGCCTTCACGCGGTACAGCTCGCCACCCGACACCACATCAAAGCTACTCCCCGCCTCGTGCATCACCTTCAGCACGCCCAGCGTCGAGTTCGCCTTCACCGAGTAACAGATGACCGGATCGACCTCGGCAAACGCAATCTGAATCTGCCTCAGTTGTCCCAGCAGAAACGCTTTCGAGTAGACCCACAACGGAGTCCCATACTGCTCGGCAAGGTCCGCCACTGAAACGTCTTCGCAAAACAGTTCGCCGTCACGGTAGTCAAAGTTCGTCACGTTGGGTTCCTGAAAGTCAAAACATGAGTTTTCTGCGTGTTGAAGAACTTAGATTGGGATGAGTACATCCCATCGGGCATCGGAGTCCGACGTAACAAACGGGACTTGCCAGCCGCGAAAGTCTCATCGGCCCATCCATCATGCACTGGACCAATTGGCATGATGCCGACTCCAATCGGTCTCACTCGTGGTGCTTGGCCAGCAGTTCGGCGATCTGGATGGCGTTGGTCGCCGCCCCTTTTCGCAGGTTGTCGCTGACGCACCAGAACGTGAGGCCGTTCGGGTTGGTGAGGTCTTTCCGGATGCGGCCGATGAAGACGAGGTCGCTGCCGGTGCAGGTGCAGGGCATCGGGTAGCCGCCTTGTACTTCTTCGTCCACGACTTTGATGCCGGGGAACGCCGAGAAGAGTTTCTTTGCCTCTTCGACCGAGATCGGGCGTTCGGTTTCGACGAGGATCGTTTCGCTGTGGCAGTTGGCGACCGGGATGCGCACGCACGTCGGGCAGACCATGATCGATTGGTCACCGAGAATCTTGCGAGTCTCGTAGACCATCTTCATCTCTTCGCTGGTGTAGCCCTGTTCCTTGAAGCCACCGATTTGCGGGATGGCGTTGAACGCGATTGGCGACTTGAACGCTTGCTGTTCGTAGGTGGTCTTGTCGAGGACCGCGCGTGTCGCGCCGTAGAGATCGTCCGTTCCGGCGAGACCCGCACCGCTGACCGCTTGGTAGGTGCTGACGACCACGCGGCGGACTCGGGCTGCGTCGTGGAGCGGCTTCAGCGCGAGCGCCATCTGTGTCGTCGAGCAGTTCGGGCTGGCGATGATCCCCTTCGCGTTGAGCGCGTCTTGCGGGTTGATCTCAGGAATGACCAGCGCCACGTCGTCGTGCATACGGAAGTAGCCCGACTCATCGATCACCTTGCAACCGGCGGCGATCGCGTGCGGCAGGTATTCAGCGGCAACTTCGTCTGGCGTGCTGGCAATGACGAGATCGACACCCTTGAACGCGGCAGGTTCGAGCAACTCAACCGTGTAGTCCTGACCTTTGAACTGGATCGTCGTCCCAGCACTGCGAGCCGATGCCAAGAACCGATACGTCTTCGCGAGCATCGGCCGCTCTTCCAGCAACTGCAACATGATGCGACCGACCGCGCCCGTCGCCCCTACCATCGCCATCGTTCCGAACACGATTTCACTTCCTTCTACTGACAAAAAAGGCTCGGCAGAGATTCCGTCGGGCCAGTCCAATTCGATGCGGCAGGATAATAGCGGCGGGCTTCGACGTGAGGCAATCAACGATCTTCGCGTCTCACGCGGCATCGTCACCGAGTGAACTACAGGCGTGTGCCAGTCGCTGCTATCATCGCCGTCCTTACAGACGGCAGCGTTGGGCAGCCCGTTGAAAAACGTAGGGTAAGCGTCTCGCTTGCCCGTGAATGTCGTCGGGAATAGGGCAAGCGAGACGCTTACCCTACGTTTTCTCGACAGGCTATTAGGACCGCAACCGCAACGACTTCGACTTCTCTCAGGATTCAGACTCGACAATGAAGATTCTCGTGATTGGCAACGGTGGACGCGAACACACGCTGGTGTGGAAGCTCAAGCAATCTCCTTCGGTCACGCAGGTCTTCTGCGCGCCGGGCAATGCGGGGACGGGCCTCGACGTGACGAACGTGGCGATCAAGGCGACCGACTTTCCGCAGCTCATCAAGTTCGCTCAGACCGAGAAGATCGACTTGACCGTCGTCGGGTCCGAAGTGCCGCTCGTGGCGGGGATCGTCGATGAATTCAAGAAAGCCGGTTTGAGAGTCTTCGGACCATCGAAGCTCGCCGCAGAACTGGAAGGCTCGAAGCGGTTCGCCAAGGAGATGATGGCCAAGGCTAAGATTCCGACGGCCGACTTTCGCACGTTTAAAAATGCCGCCGAAGCGATGAGCTACATCGACGAACGAGAGAACGTGGAGCGTTTCGTCATCAAGGCGGATGGCTTGGCGGCAGGCAAGGGTGTCGTCGTCTGTTTCTCTAAGATCGAGGCCCGCGAGGCGATCAAGCGGATGCTGATCCACAAGGATTTTGGCGCCGCCGGGATGCAGATCGTCGTGGAGGATTTTCTCGTGGGAGAAGAGGCGAGCCTGCTGGCCTTCGTCGATGGAACAACGATCGTCCCGCTTGAAGCCGCTCAAGATCACAAAGCCGCGTTCGATGGAGACACCGGGCCGAACACCGGCGGGATGGGAGCTTACTCGCCGATCCCGATCATGACTTCCGAGGTCGTCGATGTGATCGTCGAGAAGATTCTGGTGCCGACCGTTCACGAGATGAACAAAGCGGGCCGCCCGTTTTCGGGATGCCTGTACGCGGGCTTGATGCTCACCAACCAAGGCCCGAAAGTGATCGAGTTCAATGTGCGACTCGGCGATCCCGAGACGCAAGCGGTGTTGATGCGGCTGAAGTCCGACCTCGCTCAAATCATGTACGCCGTCGCCGATGGCAAGCTCGACGAGATCGAACCGCTGGAATGGGACGAGCGTTCCTCGGTCTGCGTCGTGATGGCCTCGGCCGGCTATCCGGGCGACTACGAAAAGGGGAAGCCGCTGCGTGGACTCGAAGAGGCGGCACTCGTTCCCGACACCAAGGTCTTCCACGCAGGGACGACTCAAGTCGGAGATCAGATCGTCAACGACGGCGGACGAGTCCTCGGTGTCACTGCGTTGGGAGACTCCCTCGCCGAGGCCAAGCTCAAAGCCTATCAAGCGGTGAAGTACATCCGCTGGGACGGTGCTTGGTGCCGCAAGGACATCTCAGACAAAGCTGTGAAACGATAAAATAGGTTTGCAGTCATCAACCGCCACATGGCTGACGACTGCAAACAGAACTCGGCCGACTTTTTGTCGGCCATCCCGTAGAGAGAGGAGTCTTCCTATGCAGACTAATGACACTCGAGGGCCTCGCGCGGACTGCAATTTGTCGCGGCGGGATTGCCTGCGCCTCGGGGGTCTCAGTGCGGGAGGGCTTTCGCTGGCGAACCTGATGTCAGCACGAGCGATCGCTCAGGACGAAGCGGCTCGCGGGGCGGGCGTGAGTCAATCGGCAGCATCATTCGGGCGGGCGAAGTCGGTGATTCTCTTCTGGCTCATGGGTGGACCGGCCCAGCACGAGACGTGGGATCCGAAGCCACATGCTCCCCTCGAAGTCCGCGGCCCGTTTCAGCCCATCGCCACTCGCACGAGTGGTCTCACCGTCGGCGAGCTGATGCCGCGCACCGCGCTGCTCACCGACAAGATCGCCGTCCTGCGAGCCGTTACCACCGGCGACAATGCTCATTCATCGAGCGGGTACGCCATGCTCACCGGTGTGCCGCACGTCCCGCTCAATGCCGAGAGCGTCACGGCAAAGGCTCCCAATTTGTGGCCCTGCGCCGACAGCATCGTGCGCAAGTTGCGAGGCTCGCGCAACGGCCTCCCCGGTGCGATCGCACTTCCCGAACATGTCTGGAACGACGGCAATTTTCCGTGGCCAGGCCAAGACGCGGGGTTCCTTGGCCGACGCTTCGATCCGTGGCTGATTCACTGCGATCCCAGTTCGCCTCAATTCAAAATCCCCGATCTTTCGTTTCCCGATGACCTACCAACCACACGCTTTGATCGACGCCGTGAGCTGCTCAGTCAATTTAATCGGCGTATCGGGAATGTGAATGCCGAGGCAAACGCCTCCTCAGTGAAGCGGTACGACGATGAGTCGCAACAGGCGCTGGGGCTGCTCGGTGGATCGGCCGCTCGACAAGCGTTCGATCTCAATCAGGAACCTGCTTCCGTGCGCGACCGTTACGGCCGCTCACGCTATGCGCAGAGCGTGCTGCTCGCGCGACGCATGGTCGAAGCGGGTGTGTCGCTCGTCCGCATCAACTGGACTCGCATCGCTGACAAGCCGAATCAGGGAGGCTGGGACACGCACACGCTGCACGCTCAGTCGAGCAAAGACTTCCTGATGCCGATCATGGACCAAGCCTATTCGGCGTTGATCGAAGACCTCAGCGAACGCGGCCTGCTCGACGAGACGTTGATCGTCTGGCTCGGTGAGTTCGGTCGCACTCCCAAATTCAATGCGAACGCCGGACGCGATCACTGGGGCAGCGTCTTCTCAATTGCACTCGCTGGAGGTGGCGTCCGTGGCGGAGTGGTTCACGGATCATCGGATGCTCAAGGGGCATTCCCGCTCGAGGGACGCATCGAGCCACACGATCTGATGGCCACGATCTACCACTGCCTCGGCTACTCGGCCGACACCGAAATCCACGACGCACTCGGCCGCCCGCTCCCCATCAGTCGCGGCGAAGTGATTCACTCGATCTTCTAATCGAGCATCAGAAATCCGGCTTTTCGGAAAGCCGGACTTCACTTCTCTGGGTGTCGAGACAGACCTGAATTCCTGTCGGAAGAGAAGTCCGGCTAACAGAGCTAAGCCGGACTTCAGCCGCTCGCCTATCGGTCATTCGCCCAAAAGACCCTTGGCTAACCGTTTGAGCGCTTCGCTCTCAATCTGCCGGACCCGCTCGCGCGTCAGGCCGAGAGACTCGCCGATCTCCTTCAGAGTTCGAGGCTCGGCATCGTCGAGACCGAATCGCATCCGCAGGATCGTCGCTTCGCGCGGGTCCATTGTGTCGAGCATCCGATAGACGTGTTTGAGGTTGTCCGCATCAACCATCTCAACTTCGGGACCTTTTTGGCGCTCGTCGGCGATCATGTCACTCATCGTCCATCCGCCATCGTCCTCATCCGTCTGCGGCGTCATGTTGTAGAGGTGGATGGCGGTCTTCACGATGCTCAGCTTCTTCTTCGGAAGCTGCAGTTCCTTGGCGACTTCTTCCTGAGTTGGTGGTCGCCCCAATTCGCCATCGAGCTTTGCCGTGGCTCGACGCCATTTGGAGAGCAGCTCCACCATGTACGCCGGAATGCGGATCGTCTTCGCCGAATTGATGAGCGCCCGCTTGATGGACTGCTTGATCCAATAGCTCGCATAGGTGCTGAACCGGGTGTTCATGTCGGGATCGAAGCCCTCCACCGCACGCAGCAGCCCGAGGTTGCCCTCTTCAATCAAGTCCTGAATGGGCAGGCCCTTGTTTGTGTATGCACGGGCAATGTTCACGACGAGCCGCAGATTCGCGCGGACCATTCGGTCCCGGGCGCTGCCATCCCCCGCTGTGATGCGGTTGGAGAGTTCTTTTTCTTCCTCCGCAGACAACAATGCGGTCTCGTTGATTTCGCGGAGATACGTCTCCAGCGGAGTTTGCGCACCTGTGGGTGCGTTGCGTAGCCGTGTGGTCTTGGCCATCGAAGTGTCTGTCCGTCAGGAGTCAGGTGGAATAACACGCCACCTCCTGTGGCCAACTGAACGGCGGAGTTCCGCCCAGAGTGTTATCGGAGTTGGACTCCAAAAATTCCAAACTGAGACAGGCGTATGACGGGAAACGATCAGAGAAAATGGGAAGACGGCGCAATAATAACGGCCCTCCGGAACGTGCCGGAGGGCCGCAAGGTTTCTCGAATCAAACTGCATGACGCCGCTTGACTCTTAGGATTCTTGAACTACACGCGACCACCGGACGCGCGAAATCAGAGTCACTCAACAGGCGTCGCCTCTTCCACCTTGGCCTCTTCCAACTTGGCCTCTTCCGCCTTGTCCTCTTCCGCGGGGCCACCCATGGTGAACAGTGGGCCGGATGAGCCTTCCATTCCGCCTTTGAGTTCTCCACGGACCTTGGGAGCCGCTTGCTGAGCATCAGCCTTCGGTTCATTGGCCGCCGCAGCCGCTGCTTGGATCTCAACCGCACTTCTGCGACTGAGTCCGATCTTCCGATCATTGGAATCAATCCGCAGAATCCGGACATCCAAGTCTTGGCCGACTTTGACGAATGTTTCGGGATTCTCGACCTTTTGGTCCGACAGTTCCGAAACGTGCAGCAGACCTTCCAACTCCGGTTCGAGTTCGACGAAGACTCCGAAGTTGGTGATCTTCGTGACCTTGCCGATGACCTGTGATCCCGGTTGGTACTTCTCGGGGATTGTGGTTTCCCACGGGTCGCCTGCGAGTTGCTTCAGGCCGAGCGCGATGCGTTTCCGTTCCTGATCGACCGAGATGACTTGGCAACTGATCGGATCGCCCTTCTTGAGCAACTCGTTCGCGTGCGAAATCTTGCGAGTCCAAGACATGTCGCTGACGTGCAGCAACCCATCGACACCCTCTTCCAACTCGATGAAGGCACCGTAGTTGGTGAGGTTGCGAACCGTCCCGCTGACCGTCGCACCCGGTGGGTACTTGGCGGCAACTTCGTCCCATGGATTCGACTGAGCTTGCTTCATGCCCAGCGAAATCTCTTGCTTCTCTTTGTTGATCCCCAGCACGACGACATCGACTTCTTCGCCTGGATTGACGAGTTCGGTCGGGTGATTGACTCGCTTCGTCCACGACATCTCGCTGATGTGAACCAGCCCTTCGATGCCGTCTTCCAGCTTCACGAACGCACCGTAAGACATCACGTTGACGACTTCGCCGCGAATCTTCGTACCGACTGGGTACTTGGTTTCGACGTTGTCCCAAGGACTCGATTCTTTCTGCTTGAGACCGAGCGCGATTTTTTCCTTGTCGCGATCGACGTGCAGAATCATGACTTCGACCTCTTGGTCGATGCGGACCATCTCGGTCGGATGGCTGATGCGGCCCCAGCTCATGTCGGTGATGTGCAGCAAGCCATCGATGCCGCCGAGGTCCACGAACGCACCGAAGTCGGCGATGTTCTTGACCACGCCTTTGCGGATTTGGCCTTCGACCAGTTCCGACAGCAGAGCCTTCTTCATTTGTTCGCGTTGGACTTCGATCAGTCGGCGGCGAGAAACGACGATGTTGCGGCGGGCTTCGTCGATCTTGAGGATCAGGCACTCGATGACCTTGCCGCGGTACGAATCGATGTCTTGAGGACGGCGAATATCGACTTGGCTCGCGGGCAGGAAGACGTTTACACCGATGTTGACCAGCAGACCACCCTTGATCTTCTTGAGAACTTCGCCCTTGACGATGTCCCCTTCCTTGTGGGTGCTGATGATCTTTTCCCACTCGCGAATGCGGTCGGCTTTGCGCTTCGAGAGTAGGATCAGTCCGAACTCGTCTTCGATTTCTTCGAGCAGAACCGAAATGCGTTGACCAGCCACAGGCGGTTCGTCGGTGTCGGACCATTCGTCGAGCGGAACAATTCCTTCGCTCTTGTATCCGATGTCGATCAGGACCTCTTCGCCTTCTACTCGCACGATCGTGCCTTCGAGTACCGCGTTGACGTCGTAGCCGGCGTCTCGCAGGTTGTACTCGGCGATCAGTGCCTCTTCAGCGGCTTCCGCGTCGGCTAGTGACAGCCCCAACGCCGCTTCCAAGTCCGCATCGCTAACATCAAACTCCCGCAGCAAATTCCGATCGACCATACTAGAACAATCCCGTCGTGAGTAAGCGGCCACGCTCTCGCGTCATTGTCATCTCATGAAGACGACCGCGACTGAACGCACCGACGAACGGAGCCAGTCTTTCCGGCTTGCCGCTCTGGGTAAAAGTATCCTCCCGCCACCGCCGAAGAGGAACACTCCCCTTCTGCCCTCGATGACGAAGGTCGCGAGTGTAGCTGCGATCCAAAACTGCGGCTAGTGCCCTGCCAAGTCCCCGAATCGGGCTTGAGTGACTCAGGTAGGTTCGGAAAACCTCTCTTGGTCGCCTGTTGAAAAACTTAGAGTAAGCGTCTCGCTGGCCCGTCTTTACCACGAGAAATCGAGCAAGCCGGAGGCATACCCTACATTTTTCAACAGGCTGTCAACCTGTCGCCGCTCGCTTCCTCACCAGTCCCGGCAAGACATCCATATCGAGCGGCGAGAACATCTCGCGTTCCCACAACTCCCAGCCGAGTGCTCCCATCGCGGCGTTGTCGGTGCAGTACTCGCGTGGAGCGATGATGAGTTCGATTCGCCGAAGACTGGCCAGTTGTTTAAGGCGTTCGCGTAGCAGAGTGTTCGCCGCGACGCCCCCTCCCACAAGCAACGTCTTCCTCCCCGTGCGACTCAGCAACTGATCGCACTTCCCTACGAGAACCTCAATGACTGCAGCTTGAAAGCTGGCGGCGATGTCAGCCGTCCGCTGAGGCGTCATCGGTGGAAGTACAGGTCGATTGCGTGCGCCGGGAGTACCTCGTACCGCATAGAGAACGGCGGTTTTCAGGCCGCTAAAGCTGAAGTCGAGTCGCTCGGCTTTGAGATATGTGCGTGGAAACGAAAATGCGCGCGGGTTGCCTGTCGCGGCGATCTTTTCGATCAGCGGCCCGCCGGGATACTCGAGTCCCAGAATCTGAGCCACTTTGTCGAATGCCTCTCCCGCCGCATCATCAGTGGTCGAGCCGAGCAGATCGAACTCCACGGGTGAGCGGCAGTCGTACAAGTTTGAGTGACCGCCACTCACCACCAGACCGGCGGCCGGAAACACGTCACGCCCCGCCGCCATGCGACAGGCATACAGATGAGCCTCGATGTGGTTGACCGCGAGCAGCGGGACATCAAGGACCAGCGCGAGCGTTTTCGCGGCGGTGAGACCGACCAACAGCGAACCGACCAAACCCGGATGCGTCGCGACGGCGACCGCGCCGATCTCAGAGAGACTCGCGCCCGACTTCTTCAATGCCTCGTCGATCACCGGCAGAATTCGTTCGAGATGTGCCCGCGACGCGATCTCCGGAACAACGCCGCCGAACCGTTCGTGCAGTTCGTGCTGAGTGGCCACGACGTTCGAGAGGACTCGCCGATTACTGTCGATCACCGCCGCTGCGGTCTCATCGCAAGAAGACTCGATCGCGAGAAGCAAGCGGCGAGGGGGAAGGGGCTCTGACACAGATCGGCCTCAAAACAAAAAGAGCCGGGACAACTTGTCCCGGCTGCGTGCTCACAGCCTGATCTCACGCCGCGCGGGACGGTTGCCCCAAGGATACTCGCTGCCATTCGAGAAACGCTTCGACGAACTGTTGTCCCAGTCGTGAAGGAAGACCAGCTCCCTCCTTCTTCTCGGCGGGTTTCTCTTCGGCCTTGGGTTTGTCAGCTCCTTCAGCAGGCTTTTCGGCATCAGCGGGCTTCTCGCTCTCGGGCTTTTTGGCGAGGAGTTGCTCCTTCAACCAAGTCGCCCCCTTGGCAAGCTGCCCATCCACGAAGTCGATCTTCGGAGCAGACCCATCGAGCCGGACGGTCTCTCGCTCGCGACGAGCTTCAAACAGCTTGGTCATTTCCTCGTCGGACAGCTTCACTTCAAAGCCGGCGTCCGGCATCACGCCCCATTCTTCCTTCTCGGTCGCTTTGGGAAAGCGATGAATGTTCTTACCACTCGGGCGGTGATAGCTCGCGGTGGTCAGCTTGAGGGCGCTCTTGCCTCCCTCCAGTTCGATTACGTTTTGCACGCTCCCCTTACCCCACGTCCGCTCGCCCACGATGATCGCTCGCTTGTGGTCTTGCAGGCACGCGCTAACGATCTCACTGGCCGAAGCGCTGTAGCGGTTCACGAGGACCACCATCGGGAAGCCGCTGTAGGTTCCGGCTTTTTTCGCTTTGACGACGTGTTCGTCCGTGTTACGTCCCTTGGTACTGACGATCACACCACTCTCAATAAAGAAGTCCGAGATCGCCGTCGCCGCAGTGAGTAGCCCGCCCGGATTGAACCGCAAATCCAAGATCAGCGCCTTCATGCCATCCTTCTTGAGTCGCTCCAATTGCTCATGAATTTCCTCGGTGCTGTTGCGAGCGAAACTGGTCAGACGGAGATAGCCGATCTTGTCCTCACCTTCGAGGAAATAGATCCAATTGCCCTCCTTGTCATAGTGGTCGCCGAGCACGGTCGGGGTTTTGATGATGGCGCGAATGATCTCCAGCGAGATCGGTTCCGCATCGTCCTTGTGCTGAATTTTGAGCTTCACGACTTCACCCGGCTTGCCGCGCATCAACTTGACGGCGGAGTCCATTTCGCGGCCTTCCGGAAAATCCGCGGTGAGCTTGTCGTCAATCTCAAGGATTCGGTCTCCCGCTCGCAGGCCGGCTTTGTAGGCGGGAGTTCCTGAGATCGGGACCATCACCATCAACTGACGTGTCTTCGGATCGACCGTCACTTGGATGCCGATCCCGCCGAACTCCTGTTCCACCGACTCATTGAACTGCTTGAGTTCCGAGGTATCGATGTACGACGAATAGGGGTCGAGTTTGAGAACCATCCCACGCATGGCCGCGTCGAGCAGTTCGCGACGATCAACCGGCTTCACATAGTTGCGGTCGATCTGCTCGAACGTGTCCACGAACAGCTTCATTAACTCGAAGTATTCGTCCTCGGTCGCCGCTTGAGCCGAACGAACAAGCACGCCGCCGGGTTGGGTGAGCAAGCTCAAACCCAACGTGACGAACAACGCCAAAACCAGCAGTCGCCCCCGCATCCGCGTCTCCCTTCCGAATGGTGTGTCGAGTGGTTGCTTGAGCAACAGCCCCGCCTTCGCATGGCAATCTCGCACCAGCGGCGATCTCACTCGGGGATCAAGTCATTCAAGTCGGGGCGAGTCTACGCGCTTTGACAAAACCCGCCAAGCCACAGACATGTCATCTGCCGATCCTTCACGTTTCACACTTCGGGCTTGAGAGCATCTGCTTGCAGATCACTTCTTTCAGGGGAGTGTTCCCGTTGAGAAGGGTTTTCCGGTTTGTGCGACTCTGTCGGTCGCGAAGATCAGAAAAATGGCGTCGAGTCAGACGACATGGCCTCCAAACTTCTCGCCATGTTGTACTTTTGCAACGCCTCGTGACAACGGAGCCTGAGACTCAGAAGCCGTCATCATTTGGCCGATATTCCATCATTAAAGTGACAGAATATGACTGAAGTTGTTTGCAATCGTGGGTCAGGACGGTAGTCTGGGTTAAGTTTGAGAGACTCCGAATGAGTTGGCGTCTTTTCGGATGAATCTCAGGAAAGCTTGCCATGTCTATGATCCTCGACCAGCGACGAGATGAGATTCTTCAGGCGATTGAACAGCAAGGATTTGTGTCCCTTCAGGAACTAGTGACTCGCCTCGGAGCAAGTGAGTCCACAGTGCGACGGGATTTGGAGTTTCTTGACGGAATTGGACAGATTCGACGGACGCGGGGAGGAGCCGCTTACACGGGAGAGTCGATCACGCCGTTCGAGGAGCGGTTTCAACGGGCCAGCCTAGAAAAGCAGACCATCGCTAAAGTGGTTGCTGACCTGATTCTGCCCGGCGAAACGATCTTGCTCGACGGGGGAACGACGACGTTGGAAGTGGCTCGAGAGTTGGTGGGCAAGGCGTTGCAGGTCGTGACCAATTCACTCCCCATCGCCAACCTGCTGGCTCAACAACCGAACATCGAACTGATTTTGATTGGAGGCTATCTGTACCCGCGAACGGGCGTGGCACTGGGACCGCTGGCGGAAGCCGCCTTGCGGGAGGTCCATGTGCCGCGAGTCATCATGGGGACGGGTGGCATCACGGAGAAAGGTCTCTTCAACAGCAACACGCTGCTCGTCGAATGCGAGCGGCTGATGCTCGAAGCGGCCAAAGAGGTGTGGGTGGTGGCGGACAGCAGCAAGTTCGGGAGGTCGGCACTGGCTCACCTCTGCGAACTGTCGAAAGTGACGCGGATGATCGTCGATGCGGGACTGAGCGACTCGTGGCGCGAGATCATTCGCGGCGTGGGGATTGAACTGACGATCGCGGAGTGACAGTAGGGTGGGACAAGCTCGCTTCGAGCGCCGGCCCACCAGTTTTTAATATCGACAGTTGTTCTGGTGGGCCGGCGTGGCGGAGCGCCGCTGGTCCCACCCTAAAAAATACGGACGGGGCACGATGACGACATTGACCGCTGGTTACAGTCGATCGGATATCGAGCGAGTTGTTCGTTCGGTGCTGGAGAAGCAACTTGGGGTCTCGCCCGCGCAGGCGGCTCCGGTGAGTGCCACTCCCGAGCGGAACCCGCTCGTGGTGAACATCTCGGCGCGGCATGTCCATCTCTCCGAAGAACACGTTGAGATTCTGTTCGGCAAAGGTGCGACGCTCGAGCCGATGAAATCGCTCTACCAGGACGGCTTCTTCGCGGCCAAGCAAACCGTGATGGTTGTCGGGCCTCGCAAGCGGATGCTGCCGGAAGTTCGAGTTCTCGGGCCGTGCCGACCGTCTCAGGTCGAGCTGGCTTTCACGGACTCAATCTCGCTCGGCATCGACGCGCCGATCCGGATCAGCGGCGATCACCACGACACGCCCGGTTGCGTCTTGGTCGGTCCTGCCGGAGTCGTCGAGTTGAAACAAGGGGTCATCCGCGCGATGCGGCATGTCCACATGAGTCCCGCCGACATGGAACAGTACGGCGTGAAGAATGGTGATCGGATGCACCTCCGCATTGAGTCGCCTTCCTGCACGACGGTCCTCGAAGACCTCGCTGTGCGAGGCGACGCAAAGGTGAAGCTCGAAGTTCACCTCGATACCGACGAAGGGAACGCGGTCAACCTGCCAGCGGCAACGCATGTCGAGTTGATCAAGCCGCACGCCTGTGCGTGTGAGCAGCATTGAGGGAGTGAGGCAGTCATTAGGAATGAAGACGCGAATTCCCGGCCTTTCCCTAATGACTAATGACCGGTCAGTTTTGGTTTGTGTTTGAGCTTACAGCTAGAGCGACCAGCTTATGGCTATCGAGCAACTACAGTTTCGGTTCTTTCTTGATCTTGATGAGGGGAAAACAGTCATGGCGAGCGAAGCGTTGGGAATGTTGGAGTGCAAGGGTTTGGTCTGCTTGATCGAGGGCGTCGATGCGATGCTCAAGTCGGCCAATGTGAAGATGGTTGGCTGGGACAAGGTCGGCAGCGGCTTGGTCACGGCGTTCGTGGTGGGCGATGTCGCCGCCGTGAAGGCTGCGATTGACGCCGGTGCCAGTGCCGCCGCGAAGATTGGCGAAGTCGTCAGCGTCCAGGTCATTCCTCGTCCGCACGAGGAACTCGCTGCCGTGCTGCCAAAGCCGAAGGCTGACAAGGGTGCCGCCTCCTGATTTCCTTCTCCTGTTGAAGGAAGGAGACTGACATGCCGAAGAAGGCCACCAAGAAAACAACGGCCAGTAAGAGTGACGCCTCTTCCACGCCAGCGACGAAGCAGCCTGCCTCCAAGCAAGCTGCGGCGAAGCGACCGGCGAAGAAAGCTGCTCGGAAAGTGGTCGTCAGTGAGCCTGTGACGACGGTCGGTGCGACGGCCTCGTCCGCAGCACCGATTGAAATGGCGGTGGTCTCACCTGTGAGTCCCATCGCAACCGCGAGTTCCATCCCAACCTCGGGCCAACGCCCGCAGCAGCCGATAGCGGCTCCTAAGCAGAACGGACAGATTCCCATGAATGAAGCGATTGGTTTGATCGAAACAAAAGGCTTGGTCGCTCAGATCGAAGCGGCCGATGCCATGCTCAAGGCGGCCAACGTCAAGTTGGTCAAGCAGATTCAGATCGGCGGAGCCTACGTGACGACGGTCATCCGGGGCGATGTCGGCTCGGTGCGAGCCGCTGTTGACGCCGGTGCCGCCGCCGCGTCGAAGATCGGTGAGTTGGTCAGTGCTCACATCATTGCCCGACCATCTCAAACCCTGATGGAACAGTTCATTTGAAGAGAGCTGTTCGCGACACGGCTTTCTGAGCGGGGCGGCGTCAGCCCCCTGGCTCTTGGGCGGAAGCCCGTTCGACGTGTCGCAGAAGAACCGGGGGGCTGACGCCACCCCGCTCAGAAAACTCTCACAACCCCACGAACGGAGTCATGCCATGAAGGTGCTGGTTGCGAATCTTGGATCGACGAGTTTCAAGTATCGGCTGTTCGATCTCCCGTCGGAGACGCAGCTCGCTCGAGGCGGTATTGACCGGATCGGTCAGGCCAACAGTGCGTGCTTCGTTGAGATCAACGGGCGGAAAGAAGAGTCATCGCAACAGGTGCTGGATCACGCGGCGGCCGTGCAGATTTGTTTGGACCAACTCACGCATCCCGAGTACGGCTGCGTGAAGTCGGTCAGCGAGGTCGCGGCCATCGGGTTCAAGGCCGTGTTTGCGGGGAACATGAGCGGTGTGCGAATCGTCACCGACGAGTTGCTCACCAAGATGGAAGACCTGTCGGACATCGCCCCGGCTCACAATCCGATGTACGCGAAGGCGATGAGGCAGCTCCGAGCGGCGTTCCCTCAGATCCCGTTGGTCGCGGCGTTGGAAACGGCCTTCCACGACACGATCCCGCCCGAGAACAAGCTCTACTCGATCCCGCTGGAGTGGGCCGAGCAGTACGAAATCAAACGTTGGGGCTTCCACGGCGCGAGCCATCGGTACCTCAACACACGGATGGCGCAGTTGCTGGGACGCAGCGATTTGAAGGTCATCACGTGCCACTTGGGCGGAAGCAATTCCCTCTGTGCGGCACGCGATGGCAAGTCACAAGCGACGAGCATGGGGATGAGTCCGCAGACCGGGTTGCTTCAGAACAACCGCGTCGGCGACTTCGACCCGTTCGCGTTGCCGATCCTGCTCAGGAAAACCGGCAAGACGCTGGCTCAAATTTTAGAAGACCTTTCGAGCAAGGCGGGGCTGCTCGGACTGAGCGGCGTCAGCCAGGATTGCCGCGATGTCGAAGAGGCTGCTGCGAAGGGAAATGCCCGAGCACAACTCGCGCTCGACGTGTTCGTCGCGTCGATCCGGCAGTACCTCGGTTCGTACCTCACGGTGTTAGGCGGAGCCGATGCGATCGTCTTCAGCGGCGGCATCGGTGAGAACGGTCCACAGATTCGAGCGAACGTCTGCAAGAATATGGAATGGGCGGGGATCGTCCTCGACGAAGCCAAGAACAATTCGGTGCCACGAGGCGGTGAAGTCTGCATCTCAGCAGCAAGCAGCAAGACGCAGATTTGGGTGATCCCGACGAACGAAGAGATTGTTGTTGCAAGACAAACGGCGGAAGCCGTCGGACTGAAATAACCAACATAGACCGAAACCCCACCGGGCTTGCCCCGGTGGTTCACAGGTTTCTGCACTACTCGACAGCGAATCGTGCCGACGAGCCGTGAGTAGTGCAAAAACCTTAATCCACCGGGACAAGCCCGGTGGCGTTTGGAGTGAATCAGATGTTCCTCGCTCGTGTGACAGGCAGTGTGGTTTCGACGCAGAAGGTGGACGCGATGGTCGGCCAGAAGCTGCTCGTCGTCGAACCGCTGCGCGTCAACGAGAAGGACCAGTCGGGTCTCGTCTCGACGGGCCGGACGTTTATCTGCGTCGATACGGTCGGCGCGGGTGAGGGCGAAGTCGTGATGATCGTGCAGGGGTCGAGTGCCCGCTTCACGCCGCAGACGAAACCGCTGCCCATCGACTGCGCCATCATCGGCATCGTGGACTCAGTTCATCTCGGGCCGAAGTCGATCTTCGACGCCAAAGGCGATGCGGCGGGAGGGAAGAAATGATTCAAGCTTCTCAACCAATTCGTCCCGCGTCGGTCGGGCGTACGGCGATGATCATTGCCGGTGCGCTGATCCAAGGCGTGGTGATCTTTGCTGGCGTCGCGTACTTCATTGGCAAAGGTCAACCAGCTCAGTCGCCAATGATCTCGTTCATTGGAGCGGGCACGGCCGCGATGATGGTCGTGATGCGATTCATCCTGCCGACCATCATCGTCAACGGCGCGAAAGCCAAATTGAAAGAAGCGAGCGATTCGGACCTGATGCCTCAACTGGCAAGCCTCTACGTCACCAAGACGGTTGTTGGAATGGCCGTACTCGAAGCGGGCGCGTTCTTCAATTTGGTCGCCTACATCGTTGAGAAGCAGTTCTGGTCCTACGGTCCAGTCGTGTTCCTGCTCGCCGTGATGGCGATCTCGTTCCCGTCGCAGGGACAGTTTGAAGGTTGGGCCGAGGAGATGAAGCGGGAATTGGATTGAACTTCAACAAATAGAACACAACCCCACCGGGCTTGTCCCGGTGGAAACAGGTTTCTGCACTACTTCAGAACGACCATTTCAGATTCAGAACGACCATTTCAGAACGACCATTCCTCTTCAGAGCGACCGCTCCTCCGCAAGAGAAATGCCAGTAATCAAGTAGTGCAACGACCCGCGAGCCACCGGGGCAAGTCCGGTGGGGCGATAGCAAAAACAAACCAACAAACATCGAGACCATTCATCATGCAAGCCAATGCCGAAGCCATTCGTCAGGTTGTTCAGGAAGTGCTCGCCCAGTTGGGGAAGGCTCCCAAAAACGGGGCCGCTCCGCAGCGGGACGGCGATTGGGGCGTGTTCCAATCGGCAAATCAGGCGATCGCTGCCGCGAACGACGGATTCAAGAAGCTGAGCGACTCGCCACTCGCCTCGCGGTCACAAGCCATCGAGTGCGTTCGCCAAATCTGCGACACGCAGGCAGAGGAACTCGGCACGCTCGAATTCCAAGAGACGAAGATCGGACGGCTCGATCACAAGATCGAGAAGCTCAAGATCATCAAGCTCGTCCCCGGTGTCGAGTTCATGCGAACCGATGCCGTGAGCGGCGATCACGGACTGAGCATCACCGAGTACGCGCCGTTCGGCGTGATTGGCGCGATCACTCCCGTCACGCATTCGCTGCCGACGCTGGCGGGAAACGTGATCAACATGGTGGCGGGTGGAAACACGCTCGTCGTGAACCCGCATCCGAGCGGTGCGCGCATCGCCTGCGAAGGAGTTCGCCGCTTCAACAAGGCGATCTTCAAAGCAACCGGACTCGAAAACCTGATCACGATCATCGAGAAGCCGACGCTGGAGACTGCTGCGGAAATCTTCTCGCATCGCCAAGTCAAACTGCTCTGCGTGACGGGTGGACCTGCGGTTGCTCGCGCCGCGATGGAAAGCCGCAAGAAGGCCATCGTCGCCGGGCCGGGCAACCCGCCCGTGGTCGTTGATGAAACGGCGTGCCTCGAAAACACCGCCGCCTCGATCGTGAAGGGGGCCGCTTACGACAACAACCTCCTCTGCATCGGCGAAAAGGAAGTCTTCGCCGTCGAGGCAATCTTCGACCAACTGATGGACACGATGCCACGTCACGGGGCCTACCGCCTGAACGATCGCGAGATCGACGCCCTCTCAAAGTTGGCGTTCACTCCACCGACGAAGCCGGGCGATCATTATCACCTCAACCGTGAACTGGTCGGTCTCGATGCCTCGAAGCTGGCCGAATTGATCGGCGTCCGCGTCCCCGCGGGAACACAACTGCTGTTCGGTGAGACCGACACGTCGAACCCGTTCGTCCCCGAAGAACAGATGATGCCGTTCGTCCCGTTCGTGCGTTGCAAGAACTTCGCTCACGGTGTCGAACTGGCCCTCGAATTTGAACACGGCTTCCGCCACACAAGCCTCATTCACTCACGCAACGTCCGCCACATGACCCGCATGGGCCGCGACATGGACACGACGCTGTTCGTCAAGAACGGGCCAAGCATGGCAGGACTCGGACTCGGTGGCGAAGGCTATCTCAGCTTCAGTATCGCCACACCAACAGGCGAAGGCGTCACGAACCCGATGACGTTCACGAGACAACGACGGTGTGTGTTGGTCGATGATCTTCGAGTGATCTGAAGGCAGAAGATTTCAACCACAGATAACACGGATGGGCACAGATATGACGCAGGCAAATTGAGGCGGAGGCTAATCAGGAACTGGTGAGCCGGGTGGCGTAAGCCCCCGGACTCTTGATGGCAACCAAGAATTCGGGGGCTTACGCCACCCGACTCAGCGAATTCAGATTCTCGTCGAACAAGTCAACTACCGAATTCTTCTCTGATCTGTACCGATCCGTGAAATCTGTACTCAAAAATCCTGATTGGTTTCTGGTGAAGTCATGCAGTTCGCAAAAGTGATTGGCCGAGCGACCTCGACAGTGAAGCATCCGACGCTCGTCGGGTGGCGGATGCTGTTGGTGCAGCCGCTCGATCCGACAGGCGGGCCGGATGGGTCGCCTCAATTGGTGATCGACAATCAGGGTGGAGGCAAGGGAGACACGGTCATCATTTCGTCGGATGGCAAGACGGCGCGAGAGATGGTGGGAGCGGATACGACTCCGGCCCGGTGGCATGTGTTGGGAATTGTGGACTGACGTAGGGTGGGACCAGCGTAGCGCCGGCCCACCATCGAAGATGTAAGCGAAGAATTCGGTGGGCCGTCGAAGACTCGTCCCACCCTACCAAGAGACAACCGTGGATCAGGCTCTCATCGAACAGATCGTGTCGAACGTGCTGGCTCAACTTCAGCCGGCCTCGGTGCGCCCTGTGGTTGAGTCGCCGAAGTCCACAACCAAGGCGACGACCGTTGTGAAACCGGTGTTTGAGAAACCGGCGGTCATCGAACTGACAGCTTCGGTCATCACGGCCGGTCTGTTGGAAGAGACCGCTCGCGTGGGACAGCCGCTGAAGATTGGGCGACGCTCGATCCTCACGCCGTCGGCTCGCGACTGGCTGCACACGAAACGAATGGATTGGAGCTGGATCGACAAACTGGCGGCGGGCGGAAGTGCGACGGCGAAACTTGCCGCCCGGTGGCAGTTGATCGTGCAGTCGGTCACGCCGACAGTGAAGGCTCTGCACGACGGACTGAAGCGGCAGCCGGAAGGTTGGAAGATCGAACTCGTGGGACAAGCGATCGAGGCGGCGACACTCGCGATCGGTTCGATCAGCAAGGCGGAACATGATGGCGTGGTGATCCTCAGCGAATTTGCCGAGATCATCGCGTGCCGGGCGAATCGGAATGAGCGGGTTCGGGCGGCGGTCGTCTCGGATCGGAAGCAACTCGAACTGACGATGCAGCACCTCGGTGCGAACGTCGTTTGCATCAACCCGACCGGTCGGACGTTTATTGAAATGAGAAACCTGCTGCGAGACTGTGTGGCGAAGAAGCCGCAAGTACCAGTGGGATGGTGATGCTTGGGCGTCAGCCCTCTTCGCTTTCTGAACGAGGGACGTGAGTCCCTTGGCTGAGGTGTGATGAGGTGGGTTGCGGGTCGCGAAATCGGTGGCGTGACAGAGAAGAGACAAAGCGGAAGACAGAAGCCCCCTCACCCTAGCCCTCTCCCCGCAGAGCCGGGGCGAGGGGACAAAACCAAGAGTAAGAGTAAGAACGAGAAGACCAACCCATGCGAGTCGGCGAAGTGATTGGCAAAGTGACGCTGTCCAAGTGCAACGCGATGGTCGCGGGTGGCACGTGGCTCGTCGTTGTGCCGCTGACGGTCGCCGGTCTCAAGGGAGATGACAAAGGACGAGAGGAGGCTCTCGTCGTGTACGACGAGTTGGGCGCGTCGCCCGGCTCCAAGATCGGCTTCAGTGAAGGAGGCGAAGCGGCCAACCCGTTCGCTCCCAACTACAAGCCGCTCGATGCCTACAACGCCTGTATTTTGGACAACATTGAAGTGGAGTAGCCGGGAAAGGTAATCGCTCGTTTAACCGCGTGGGCAACGCCCCGCGCGACGAACGGCGAGACTGGTTCCCTAGTTGATAGACCATCGCACGCGGGCCGTTGGCCACGCGGTTAAACGAAAAAGCAACGCAAGGGAACAAGCAATGGCCAGCCAGTGGAACACCGGGATCAATGATCGGAAGCTCAAAGAAGACATCTGCGAGATTGGACGTCGCGTCTACAACAAGGGCTTCGCGGCGGCGAACGATGGCAACATCTCGATCCGCGTCGGAGAAAACGAAGTTCTTTGCTCACCGACCATGATCTGCAAGGGCTTCATGACGCCCGACGACATCTGTGCAGTGGACATGGAAGGGACGCAGATCGCCGGCAAGCGGAAGCGAACCAGCGAAGTCCTGCTCCATCTCGCCATCATGAAACATCGCCCCGACGTGAAGGCGGTCGTTCACTGCCATCCGCCACATGCCACGGCCTTCGCGGTCGCTCGCGAACCGATTCCACAGTGCATCCTCCCCGAGATCGAAGTCTTCATGGGCGAGGTACCGATCGCGCCGTATGAGACTCCCGGCGGACACGCCTTCGCCAACACGGTCGTTCCGTTCCTGAAGAACGGAACCAACACGATCATCCTCACCAACCACGGCACGGTGACGTTCGGCAAGACGATCGAAGAGGCATATTGGAAGACCGAGATCCTCGACGCCTACTGCCGTATTCTCCTCTTGTCGAAACAACTCGGCCGAGTCACCTATCTCGACGAACGTGAATCGACCGAGCTGCTCGATCTGAAAAAGAAGCTCGGCTTCGACGACCCGCGCTTCCACGTCGAGGACTGCGATCTGTGCAGCAACACGGCGTTCCGCGACGGTTACAAAGAGAACATGCCACAATCGAAAGCGTTCGAGCCAGCCCCGGTCTACGCGGGCTACCTCGAACGCCAGAAGGCCGCTGCAGGTGTCGGCAACGCGATCACCGGAGCCGCTCCGATCCTCAGTGGTGTCAAGAACGCTGCGGCCTCGGAACCGGACATGGAGACGCTGGTGAGACTCATCACAGAACAAGTCGTTGCAGCGATGAGCAAGTGAGAACTCTTAGTAGGGTGGGACAAGCTCGCTCCGAGCGACGGCCCACCATCAATGGATCAGACAAGACCCCTCACCCTAACCCTCTCCCCGCAAAGCCGGGGCGAGGGGACAAGAGAAGAGCCAAGCAAGAAAGAGTCAGCAGTCATGAAAGTCAGCATCATCGGCGGTGGCGGTTTGGTTGGGTCGTGTGCCGGGTTTGCTCTGCAAGCAGGCAAGATTGTGCGGCACATTCATCTGGTCGATGTGAACCAGGAAGCGTGCGAAGGGCAGGCGCTGGACCTGTTGCACGGGGCGAGTTTGCTCGCCGATCAAAAGATCACGTCGGGCGACATGAAGTCGTGTGCGGACAGCGATGTCGTGGTGATCACGGCCGGGCTGCGACGCAAGCCGGAGGAGAGTCGCCTCGATCTGATCGGCCGTAACGTCACCTTGTTCCGAGGCATCCTGAGCGAACTCAAGTCGAGCGGCCTGCGCAAGGACGCGATTGTGTTCGTGGTCTCGAACCCGGTCGATGTCCTCACGTATCTGGCGATCAAGGAACTCGGGCTGCCCGCGTCGCAGGTGATTGGCCTCGGCACGGTGCTCGATACGACGCGGCTGCGGAGCCTGCTGGCTCAACGCCTGGATGTGCCGCCGACTCAGGTCGATGTCACGATCTACGGCGAGCATGGAGACAGCATGGTGCCGATCTGGTCGGCGGCTCAAATCGCCGGCATGCCGCTCGAAAAGTATCCGGGTGTGAACTCGCAGCTCATCGCCGACATCGAAAAGAAGACGCGCGGCAGCGGTGCCGAAGTGATCAAGAAGAAGGGTGGAGCCGGCTTCGCAGTCGGTGTCTCGATCGCCGATGTCGTCCACGCCATCGCCCTCGATCAACGCCGCATCCTGCCAGTCTCGTCTCTCCAAACCGGAGCTTACGGACTACGCGATGTCGCGATTTCTGTCCCAACAGTCATCGGCCGCAAGGGCGTCCTCGGCGTGATCGAAGTGGACCTGTGGCCCAAGGAAAAAATGGCCCTGCAAAAGTCGGGAGCCGTCCTGCGCGAGACGATTGAGAAAGTCCTCTGATCTGTCAGCGACGAATCGCCCTTCGTGATCAAAGTCACGAGAGTTCTTCTCGCTCTCAAACATCCAAACAAACGAAAATGCCGAGCGGGTGATGCACCTGCTCGGCATTTTCGTTTGTTTGGCAAGATCAAGAAGATCGGAATCGCTCACTTCACCGTGACGTGTTCCACCATGAGACCCGTGGAGATTCCGCACACCACTATCTCGATAGAGACGACATCATGCGGGAGAGCGTTTCTTTTCCAAGACAACGCGATTTCCCTTCGCGTTGTACTCGACGTTCGTCATGAACGACTTGATGAGCATGATGCCACGACCGCAAGGGCGCTCCAAGTTTTCTTCGGCGGTCGGGTCCGGAACTTCGCCCATGTTGAAACCGGGACCTTGATCCTCGATTTCAACTCGGAGCAGATCGTCTTCGATGAGGCAGTTCACTCGAACAGTCTTATCGGGGTCCAGCCCGTTGCCGTGCTTGATCGCATTGACCAATGCTTCTTCCAACGCAAGGCGCACGCCGAACACGTCGCGCACGGAATACTCCAAGCTCTCGAGCCGGGAGACGATGCGTTCCTGCACCGCCTGTCCCGCCTCGGTATCGCTGGGAATGACGACCTCGAATTGTTCGTGAACCGGCATGACGAGTATTTACAACCGGTGTGAAAGAAAGGCAGCCGCTGTGAAGCGGCTGCAACTAGAAAACGGTCGAGAGATCAGATGCCTTCGAGCGCTTCTTCCTGTGTCGATTTGATATCGAAGATTTTGTTGAGGCGGGTGATTTCGAAGACTTCGTAGATTTCGGGGCGAATGCAGCAGAGACGCAGCTTGGATTTGGCCGCCTTGACCTTTTTGTCCATCGTGATCAGCTTGCCGAGAGCCGCGCTGGAGAGGTACTCGACGATGCTGAAATCGAGGACGATCTTCTTGCGACCGTCTTCATCGACGAGGGCAAAGAGCTGGTTTCCAATGTTTTGAATGTTGGTCTCGTCGAGAATTTTCTTATCGACGAACTTGGCGACGGTAACTCCGCCAATCTCTTCGATATCAAGCCGCCGTTGTCCACTAGACATGTCATCCTTCCCCTGCGAGGTAAACCTCGCCCCTGAAATGTTTTTGACCGGTCGCTTTAGCCCACAGCCACCGCTCATAACACGCCGCACATCAATGAGCGATCTGTGAAATGGCGGCCGATTTTCAACGACACATCGGGCGGGCGGCATCATCCAGTCAGTATGAATCGCTGTCAAGCGTTGCGTTTCAAGGAGATCGGCTCGACGGGACAGCGGCTTTCGTGTCGGAAACATCGCGACAAGCGACGGCTTGCCGATGTTTCCGTTCTGTGTTCGACGGTTGCGAGAAACGCCGTTCGCCTGTGGCCTCAACGTCTTGCCAACAACAAAACGCGATTTACAACCGCGTCAGTTGCCAACGGGTGGGCGGAGGCTCTTGCGGCGAGGCTCATCCGTTGCCGCAATGGAGAGTCACACATCAGGCGGATCAGCGATTCTGCCAGAGCAGACGAAGTTTCTACTGTGGATGATCGATGCGAGACACAGTGGGAGGCCCCATATGCAGTATGAGCGAGAGCGTTCGCTCGTTGGTGGTCATCGGTGGCGTGTGGGTATGGCAGCAGAATGGCCGGAATTCCGGAGCACGCGAGTTCCGCGAGTGTTGTCGCCCCCGCCCGTGACACGACGAGGGATGCCGTTCGATAGCGAGCGGGCAGATCATCAAAGAACGCTTCCACGAGAGCGTCTGACGACAGCGCGGCATGAGCGATCCGCATCGCGTCGAGCTGACGCAGTCCCGTCTGATGCACGACGCGCCAGCCGGTTCGGGCCTCACCGATCAAATGCAGCGCCGCCACAACTGCCTCGTTGAGCGAGTCGGCTCCCTGGCTGCCACCGAGAATGAGCAACTCGCGCGGAGCGGGTGGCGTGGGGGCCTTTTTGTCGGCGTTGGATGACACAGACTCGACAATCTCGCGCCGGACGGGAGTGCCGGTGAGTTCGACCGTCACGCTGCGTGGCAAGCGGGCGGAGGTCTCGGCGAATGAGGTGCAAACAACGCTGGCCAAGCGGCTGAGCCAACGAGTCGCTCGGCCGGGGACCACGTTCTGTTCCAAGAGAATGATAGGAACTCCCGCGCGTGATGCTTCCCACACGATCGGGGTACTCGCGTAGCCTCCCAAGCCGATGACCGCGCAAGGCTGCTCGGAACGAATCAACCGCCGCGCCGCGCGCCACGCCGACCAGTTGCGAGTGAAGAACCGCCACGGATGACGTGCGACTTCGCGCGGCGGTTCAACGGGCAATGAGCGTCGCTCGAACTGATGGCGACTGAGGATCGTCTGTTCGAGCGTTCGTTCCGAACCGACGAACAGCAGTCGCGCATTCGGTTCGCGTCGTTGCAACTCCAGCGCGAGGGCGACGCCGGGAAACAGATGCCCGCCGGTTCCGCCTCCCGCCAAGATGAATGTCCGTGGTTGAGTCATGGTCGCGCGATGTTATCAGCCCGCTGAAAAAGCCGTAGCACAGGCGGCTCGCCTGTGCTTTTTAATTGGAACTTAGAGCAGGCGAGCCGCCTGCTCTAAGTTGTCGACGAACACTTACCTCCGGCTGTTCAACTTCAACGTCCCCGGTCGTTTCCATAACGTGCCGTGTTGCTCGTGTGTGGCCTGTTCGATCTGAGCCTTCAGTCGGAGCGATTCGAGGTCGGCTTTGTTCTGCTTCAACGCGGCGTCGATTTGCTGTCGCGCCTTCAGCAGGTTCCCCTGATCGAGATACTCTTGAGCACGCTCGTAGTGACCGCGTGTCAGGTTGTGGCGGTTGACGTGGGACAGGTTGTCGCGGAAATGGGCCGCGCGGTCTTCGGTCTCCGCCTGCAAGGCCGCTCCTTCGATCGCCGCTTCGGGTTCAGTGACGATGTGTGGCGTGAGGAGGACGAGCAGTTCCGTCCGTTTGGTTCGCTCGGCCTTGTTGCGGAAGGAGGCTCCGACGAGGGGGATCGCGCTGAGCAGCGGCACGCGGTCGATCGACTCCATCGCTTCTTCCGAGATCAGACCACCGATCACCACCGTACAGCCATCACGCACCATGATGTTCGTCATCACTTCGGTCGTCGAAAGGCTGGGTAGCCCCGTTCCTTTATTGATCGTGGCGGAACTCCGTTCCGGATGAACCTCCATCCGAACGAGGCCATCGGGTGAGATGAACGGCCGGAACATCAACTTCGTGCCCGCGTCGAGAAACTGCACGTTTTCGATCGTCTGTGCGCCGTTGAAGGCAAGCGTTTTGTAGCTGAGGCGATCACCGATGATCATCTCGGCCTTTTGCTTGTTGACGACGCGAATCGAGGGAGCCGACACGAGACTGGTGTCGCCGATGCTTTCGAGCGACTTGATGAAACCGGCGACATCGGAAACGAAGCCGTGTTTCAGTCCGCACGTATGGCCGACACGATCGGCCGTCGGGAGTGTCGCACCAACACCAGGGTGACGGCAATTGAGCAACGTGAAGTTGACGCCGTACTCCATCGTGTCCGACAGTGTGACACTCAGAATCTTGGCCTCAATGAGTACCTGCAACGGAGGCACATCCATCTCAATGATGACTCGGTCGATCGCCGCGATCACCTCGGGATAGTCTTGCACGAGCAGTGCGTCGCGTTGGGAGAATTCATCGCCCGCAGTGCTGCCGACGGGAACCGGACTGGTGACGGAGTGCTGGCCGATCTCCTTGGTCAGCAGCGGAGTCAGCAGTTTGCTAAGTTCACTCGCGCTGATGTACATCGGCTGGTAAAGCTTCGACATGACGTGGCGATTTCGCAGCTTGATCCGAGCGACTTCGGCCTCAGATCGAACGTAGATGAAGTCCACCTCCCGTTCGTGAACGAAGCCACGCGATTTGAGAATCGCCTCCAACGCGCGCTCGACCGTCACGTCTTGCAGGTTGAGTGTCACGCGGCCCTGCACGTCGGCACTCGACAGAATGTTCACGCCCGCCAGTTGAGCCAGCATGTCCAGCACCTGCGTGAGTTCCGCATCGTGAACCTGCAGCGAGAACTTCTCGTCGGCGAGACGTCCTTCGCCGTGAACGCCCTTTTCGCTTTGAATGACTTTGATCGTGCCCTCGCGACCGTTGGTGCCATTCGGCTCGGCCGTGTTCGCGCGTGGGGCTGGTGGCTCGACGCTAGGCACCGGTGTTGGGATGAGGTCCGCAGAAGAGTCGAGTTGGCTGACGACTGCCTTCGGCCGTGCGTGTTCCAGTTTTTCGAGCAACATCGCCGCGCGATCCAATTCCGACAGTTTGCCATCGACCTGCGCTTGAGCCAGTTGGTCGAGCCGACGCTGCATTCCTGCCAGTTTCGATTCGACCTGCTCGGATGCTGTTTGGCTGGAAGTGCCCGCGTCGCTCGCAGATTGAAACTCCACATGTAATCGGCGTTGAACGTCGACCACGGGTGGCGCGGGAGCGGTCGTCTGGCTGGGTTCGCTCTGTGTGACGAGTACGTTCGGTTTCGCGACCGGCATCTCAATGGGAGTGCTTCCGGTCACAGAGCCAGTCAGGTCTCGCAGGTGGCTCACCGCGCGTACCGAAACGCCGGGAGTGTCATTGAGACTGAGTTCGTTCGTGGACGGCACGAACTTCGATGCGGTGATCACTGGAGTTGTTGCCGGCTTTGTCACAGCCTGCGCCGCAGCTCCATTGACCTTCGCGATCTGGCTCCAACGAGTCCCCTTCGCCTGAAGTTGGCGGTGCCTCACATTCGCGAAGCAGAAGATCAGCAACGGCAACGCAATCGCCAGGGCGAGCGAGTTGAAAGCGACGCGGAACAGTGGGGAGTGTTGATTCATGGGTCATCCGTGACCGGGTGGTTGCCGTGACAAATCGTGGTCGTGAGGCCGTCGTTGTAGGGTGCGTGGAGTCTTCGGAACGCACCGACTTGGCTGAAGACCGGCTTGGCTGAAGCTGGTGCGTTCCGAAGACTTCACACACCCTACTCGCGGGCTGCTTCGGTTTGGCTCAAGGCGTCGCGGAACTGTGTGCGTGGCATTGTCAGCACGAACTTCTGATCGCCGGTGGTCAACACGACATGTTGTGATTCGATGGACGCGAGTTGATAACGCTGACCTCGGACCGTCACGTCTTGGCCTGCGTGGTACATCCGTCCGTTGATGATGGCCACGCGGCGAGTGCGACCGACCATCGTGCTTTGGAGTTCCAAGTCCAACGCTGCAAGGCGTTCAAGTGCGACTGGCTTGGCATTCGCCACATCCAACTGACCGAGTTCAGTCTGCATCTGTACCGGAAGCGCATCGTCCACCGGCGTGAAAGGGTCGCGTGTCACGAGCGACATGTCGGCCGGACGAAACAGCGGATCCGTTTCCAATGACTCCGCCAAGCTCCTCCAAAACGGAGAGCGGTCTCCATCGAGGCGGATCGAATTCGGGGACGCGCTGGTCGGGCTCGCAGTGATGTCGAGAGCGGTTCCACCTGAAGGTTCTGTTTGAGCCGTCTGCCGTGACGAAGACGCACGCAGCAGCAGCGGCGGCACCCAGAAACAGCAACCCAGCAGGAAGAGAACTCCGAACGCGCCCTCCTTCGTTCCCCGTGCGGTCAGGTTGAGCCGCAGTCGTGTGGTGAAATCTCGCATGGCAACGTGGTCCGTGATTCAGGGCGATCTCAAGTCCGTAAACAAACAAGCGACCCCACCGGGCTTGCCCCGGTGGCTCGCAGTTTTTTGCACTACCCACCGAGCCGATTCGAGTGACTGAGCAACGAGTGACTGAGCAACGAGTGCAAAAACCTATTTCCACCGGGACAAGCCCGGTGGGTTCGCTTGTTTGAGGTCAAGTTGAACAATCGACAAACGTGAAAGAGAAACGCGAGCGGCTGGAAACGCCGAACCTCATTGAGGCGAACAAAATTGCCTCGACCGACTTTGCCGGTTGAATCAGTTATCGGACGACGGCAACACTGGGCTGTTGGCATTCACGGTAGATGGGGCAGAATTTGAGTGCCGCGAATAAACGCTCAAGCGGATGTTTGTCAGAACCTGCCGGTCTTGGGGGGCCGCATCGCGTGCCAGTCGCAGCGCAGTGAACGCCACCAATCGTGGCTGCGTCTCCAATCCGGAAAGGAATTTGGCGAGGCCGCCAAACTCACCTTTGCACGCCAGTGAGAAAGGGTGGTCGGCATACGAAGCGAAGTCTTCCTGTGGCAACGACTCCAATCGCGTGATGACGACTTCGGACTGCCGCGCCAACTCCGCCACTTCCTGAAGCACCTCAGCCACCGCGGCGTGTGACGAAACCAAATCGTGCGGCCTGCGAGTCCGTTCTTGCCGGTGATTGAGTTGCTCTTGGACCCGATCTCGCTCGGCAATTTGATGAGGCAGCGCCGAGAGAATCTCTTGCAACTGTGTCACCTCAGACTCGATCGCCGTGGCCTTTAACTGTTGTGGTCGCACGATCCCGAAAATGAAGCCGAGTGTCACGACCACGGTTCCAAGTGAGCCAATCAGTCGATCATGGCGGATGAAGAAGGTCATGGCGGGATTCGGTGAAAAGTGTGAATCGAACAGCAGGAGTGAGTGGCCCGGCTTGCGCACCATTGCCGGACTAGCCCGACGCGCAAGCGAGGGCTTCACTTGGATTTCACGCGAAGCCCTTGCTTGCGCGTCGGGCTAGTGCGTTACGCATGGTTCTAAAAATGTCGGGACTGCTTGTAATGAAGGTTAGCCTCGACACTCCTGTGGCCGGGTCTGTCGTGCCACGGAGCAACACGACTATTTTGTACGGCTGGCTTGAGTGACACTGGGTTGAGAAGCAACTGCCGGAACGGCTTGTTGGCGGGCGAGCCGAGCCGAGATCGGCAGGACTCGCAGTCGAATCGCAAACGTCCGCGATACTGCGTCGCGTGCGCGTTCTTGGTCTGTGAAGAGCAGTTGAACGTGATCAAACACATTGGTCCGTTGCAGGGCGTTCAAATAACTCGACACCGCCACATCGTCGGTCGCCGCGCCGCGGAGCGAGATCACCACGGAACGCCGTTCCGCCAAGCGGGCCAAGCGTTCCAAGTCACGTTCGACGGAGTCAGACTGCTCATCGACGTGAGCGGTTGACGAGTTACCGGAGGTCGTTGACGGGGCCTCGGGATTCGCGAGGTCCTCCTGCGTCGAGCGGATTTCTCGCAGTGCCACCTGCGGCGGCAACGCGCTGCTGAGCGCGGATAGCCAGTGCGATGGAGACGCGTTGAATTGCAATGCGTCGAGTAGCCGTTCCCGATTCTCGACCACAGTCATTTCGTGGATACTGACATCGCGCGATGCAAGCTGAGTGCGGAGTTCCTGAGTCTGCAGATGCAATTCATTCCGATGAGCGATGAGTTGCCGAGTCGTGGATGTCTGAGCGATCCAACTCACCGCCACCAACGTCGCCAACGTGACCCACAGTGCGCGCAGCCAGTTGTTGCTGGACCGCGTCTCGCGGATGCAAACATAGTCAGCAGGCAGGAAATCAATGTCATACATGGCGGGGGTCAGGGTTGGGGAACATCAAACGACGGAAGTCAGGGGCTTCAAGCCGAACACTAACCTGCCGCGTGAGCAAGGAGTCGAACGCTCCAAGTCATCGCTCATGCTGCGGGTTGGTGTCCTTGCTTACGCGGCGGGTTGGTGTGATCAGGGAATTCGTTTCAGGGCCAGTCCAAGTGCTGTGGACCAGCGACCGGGATTTCCAATGAGACGGGGCATTGCCGACGCGAGGTGCAGGTCCTCGATCGGGTTGACGGTGTGGCTCTTCATGCCGACGCGATCACCGAGGTATTCGGCAAACCACGGCGCAGACTCACTACCACACAGAACCAGTCCCTCGAGCGGTCGTCCACGGAATGTGACTTTGTAGTAGCGCAGACAGAGTTCAAACTCGGAGACCAAGGCGTCGAAACTGGGACGCAGGGCATCGATGACCGCACGGTGAATGTCGTCTTCCCCGTTCAGTGTGTCCTCGGCAAACACTTCGGCACGCATGTTTGCCGCTGTCTCCAGATCACCATCCAACGATTGTGCCACGGCAGTGTCGAACGCCCGCCCTCCGATGGAAAAGGACTTCATGAACAGCGGCCGCGACCCCTCGGTAAACATCACCGTGGAAGTCGTCTCACCGCAGAACAGGTACGCCGTGCGTGTGGTTGCCGTGGAATGACTCGCGCGGTGCAGGCATCGCAGCCACGCACACGGTTCGATGTCGATACCGACCGGGTTCAGTCCCGCGTGTTCGAGCAAACGCAACCGCCGGTGAATGGCCTCGCGCGGCGTGGCGATCAGGATCACCTCCTGCTTCGACACGTTGTCCTGCTTCACTTCGCCCGCCAGCAGGTATCGCACTTCCGCGTCAGCCATCGGATAGGGCAGACGTTCGGCGGCCACTGCGGGAATCTGTTTGACGATCTCATCGTGAGGAAGCTGCGGCAAACGAACGGTCTCGATGAACAACTCATCGGCAGTTAGACAGCCGACAACCTTCCGCCCGATGAGACGATGCTCAATCACCATTCTCCGCAGCACATCGGCCATTGCCTGCTCGGACTCGCGTGGGGCGGCCGCTTCGACGAACGGCAATCGGCACTGCGCGATCGTGCGCAATTCGAGGCGATCCGCCGTACCGGTCAATTGCGCAACGGTCGCCGTGCGCAGACCAAGATGCAGTCCGATCGGGATCAGCGGTGTGCGAGTCAACGTGAGCATGATGGTTTAAAAAGGTCGTCTGTACTGGCTGAGGCGTGAAACCTAGAGGTGCTCGTCCGTCCTTCACGGTCGTCGAGGAAACATTCTTGATGCGCCGGGTGGCGTCAGCCCAATGGCACTCACTTTGTCTTGCACTCCGTGAGCGGCAATGGGCGTCAGCCCCCGGACTCTTCACGACAGGAGTCCGGAGGCTGACGCCACCCGGCTCACCAAGACTCGAACTTGAGTTTTCGGCTCGCCTCCCAAAGAAAAAAGAAAGCACGGCAAGGTCCCCTCGAAGCTCCCAGCTCCTCCTTGCCGCGCTCGGACATCCGGCCCCGCAGTGCGGAACCGGCTGTGTTTCAGTGATCGCGTCGAACAGTTTGTTGGCCGGGTTGCCCCGACACCAATGAACATAGGTCAGGTTCGGCAGTCGTCAAATCGTTTCTGGCAAGTTCCAGATTTTGGGGCGGAGAGGATGTTCACTTGGAGAAGTCATTCGTCTCTGGTCATTCGTCATTAGGGGGAAGCAGAAACGCTGGCTATTTCCCCTAAGCGACTAATTACCAGTGACTAATGACTTCCATCATGGAATCGAGATGAACTCGCGCAGGTTGAAGACGGCGTGCGCGGCGTCCTTCCAGACGGCGGCGCTGGTCAGCACTTGGTCGCTCGGAACCTGATGCAGTTCGGCCAACGAGGCGACGACTTCCGCGAACTGGCTCCGTTCGTCAGCGCGCGGCGGGCGACCGAGGGCGGTCACGAACATCGCCTCAATTCGTGCGGACAGAGTCTGATCGGTGCGACTCACCAAACGCTGTCCCCAAACGTCGGCTTGCTGCAACACGAATGGATCGTTGAGCAGCGCGAGGGCCTGCGCTGGAACGTTCGTCACGTCTCGACGGCCTTCAGCCACCTCGCCGCTGGGGAAATTGAAGGCTCCCAGAAAATGAGGCGACTCCATCAGGTTCTGTTTGATGTAGACGCTCCGTCGGCCGAGACCATCGAGTGGACCGGCGAACAACCGGCGATCGGCGTTCGATTGTTCGCGGTACGGCTGGATGCTCGGGCCGAACTGCGTTCGGTCGAGCCGCCCCGAAGTCGCGAGGACCGCATCGCGAATGGCTTCGGCCTCCAAGCGTCGCGACGAGTAATGCTGAAGCAACCGGTTTTCGGGATCGATCTCGCGGGCGAGCGGACTCGGTTCGTTGGCCAATTGAAAGGTGCGTGAGAGGACGATGAACCGGATCAGCTTCTTGACCGACCAGCCTTCGTCCACGAAACGTCCGGCCAGTTCATCGAGCAGTTCGGGATGCGACGGCAGTTCGCCGAGATGCCCGAAGTCATCGACCGTCCGCACCAGCCCGGCCCCGAACACGTGATGCCACACGCGATTGACCATCACGCGCGCGGTGAGCGGGTTGTCGCGCGAGGCAATTCGCTGTGCGAGTTCCAGCCGCCCGCTCCCTTCGGCGGGGAAGTGGTCGTTCGCGGGAGACAGCGCGTCGAGGTAGCGTCGCGCCACCGGCTCGCCCGGTCGGAAGCAATCGCCGCGAATCAGCACCGGTTGCTGACAGCCCGGCCCGAAGTCAGCCACGCCGGGTGAGACGCGCGGTCGAACGAGTTCGTTCTCCGTGCGACGAAAGTCCGCGATCAACTCGGCGACGCGCGGCGACATTGTGGTCGAGTTGTTCAGCAGTCCTCGCTTGAGCAGTGTGTTGAGCCACGCTACGTCATCGTCCGTCGCCTTGTCGTCGCCCCACGCATGGATCGCGCGGCGGATCGAATCGATGTAACGCTCGGCGATGTCGTCGAACGAGATCACGGTTTTGGGTGTGCCGGGTGGCGTCAGCCCGCGGACTCTTCGAGACTCGCCAAGAGTCCGCAGGCTGACGCCACCCGGCTCACCTGATTCGCTCTTCAATACGGCGTCATCCTCATTCCCCATCGCGAACAGCCGACGCAGGGGACTCAGCTCGGCGCGAGGCGTTTCGCCGCCATCGTGCCAGACGGCACGTGTGATCCCAAAGTACGAGCGGGGATTTTCGGCCGCCTGCTCATACGGGAGTTTGTAGTTGGCCGGATCGCCTCCGAGTGCGCTGAGCTGATCGGGGAACTTCGGGTTGTCAAACATGGTCATCAACTCGGCATAGACGCGCAGCGAATCGCGGTCTTCGGACGGCGAGAACGTGACCCAGTTGAACTCGGGCGACGTGAGCGCGCGATAGTTGGCGTAGTTCAACTGGCAATTGTTCGAGACCAACCGCACCGCGCTGCTGCGCTGGCCAGCGACTTGAAAACTGAGATGTTTCTTCTTCCCCGTGAGGAGTGGTGACCGAATCGCACCGTTCAGTTTGTCCGACGCCAAGTGAGTGTGCAGCCCGGCGGGCAGGATCGCGGTGAGCAACGTCTCGCCCTCGGATGTCAGGACTGGCCAGCCGGTGCTGCACGGGATGAATCGCAAGGCGTGACCGTCCATTTGCCATTCGGAACGGTGTTCAGGACCATCACACGGACCGAATTCGGCGAAGGTCTCGAACGCCGTTTTGTTGAACTCAGTGCGTGTGCGGTCTTCGGTGGCGTAGCGCGTCGCGAGTGCTTGCCACTCGGCTGCGACTCGCGCGGCATCGTCGCGCGGCATCGTCGCCATGACGCGCCACGGCTCGAAGGGGTCTTCCAGCGGGAACGGTTTGTCCTGCGTGATCGCATTCCACCTCGCGAGCTTCTGCGGATCGAGCTTCGCGACCAGAGCCGCATCGGCGGGGCGTCCGCCTGTTCCCGCGAGAGTTGCTACGAGGTACTCGCGCAGCTCCGGAAGTTGCTCCAGCCAGAGACGCGCGGCCTCGGTCCTCAACTTCGATTTCAAATCGAGCAGCGCGCCGATCGGCTTGTCGTTCACCTCTGGTCCATCCAGCGTGTGACCGACCAAGCGCGAGCTGCGGACCACACCGAGCAGCGCGTGGTAGTCCTTGGTCGAGATCGCATCGAGCTTATGATCGTGGCACCGCGCACAGGCGACCGTTGTTGCTTGGAACGCCTTCGTCAGCGTGTCGAGCTGATTGTCGGCCACGTCGTAGCCGATCGACTTCAACGTACTGCAATCGTCGTGATTGACCTCGCCAAATCGGAAGAAGGCGGTGCCGATGGGGGACTCGCGAAAGTTGTCACGCCGGTTCCAACGCGGTTCTGCGAGCAAGTCGCCCGCGATGTGCTCGCGGATGAGTTGGTCATACGGCACGTCGTCGTTGAAGGCGCGAATCAGGTAGTCGCGGTAACGCCAAGCATGATGGACTTCATAGTTCCACTCGTTGCCGTGCGTCTCGGAGAACCGCACGACATCCTGCCAGTGCCGCGCCCAGCGCTCGCCAAAATGAGGTGACGCCAAGAGCGAATCGACGAGCGACTCAACGGCTGCGGCTGCGGCTGGCTTCGCGCTCGCACTCTCGAATGCCGCGAGCTGCTCACTCGTCGGTGGGAGACCGGTCAGAACGAGACTCAATCGCCGCGCGAGCGTTCGCGGCTCGGCACCCTTCGCAGGGACGAGGTCCGCCGCTTCGAGACGACTCAGGATGTGTTGGTCGATCGGATGCTGTGACCAGTCGGCCCGAGCGATCTGCGGAACCGCAGGCTTTCGCACCGGATGCAGACTCCACCAATTGAGCCTCTGTTTGAACACTTGCTCCCACGCTTCACCGGCCTTCGGGGCGACCGGTTTTCCGACAGGAGCCGGTGCGCCGCGACGAACCCACTCGGTCAGATCGGCCAGCGCCGCCTCGGGCAATCGTCCTTTGGGAGGCATCTTCAAATCATCGTTGTCGTACCGGATCGCCTTGAGGAGCAAGCTGGCATCGGGCGTAGTCGCGTTGATGGCCGCTCCGGTCTCACCCCCACGGCGGATGCTGTCAGCATCGTCCAATCGCAGCTCACCGCCGAGATTCTTTGCGTCGGCCGAGTGACATTCGTAGCAGTGCGTGATGAGCAGCGGGCGGACTCGTTTCTCGAAGAATTCCAAGCCGGCATCGTCTGCGGCGACGGCCGTTCGCGACAGCAGCGCCGCGAGTACGAGGGTCGCGTTCATCGTGGCGATGGCAGTGATCGTCCGCATGGTCGTTGATTCCGTTTGAATTACCGGCCGAGTTCTGAGCAGCCTGTTGAAAACGTCGAGCAGGCGGCTCGCCTGCTCGCATTCTTCGAGTTGGAAAACACAGGCGAGCCGCCTGTGTTACGGGAATGGCTCGCGCCGCCGCCGCCGCATCATTCCAGATACAGCGCCGCGTTCCCAATCAGCAGCATCTGGCTGAGGTCGTGCCACGCGCGTTGTCTCGCATCGCGCGGGCTACGGTGAGTGCCGTCACCCCCTTCGGGGCGCGCGTATTCCGCAGCCTGCTCGGCCAAGAACAGCATCGCCGCCGAGGCTTGTTCGTCCGTCGGTGGGTGTCCTTGCGTGAGTACGAACGCACGCGTCAGCCGCTCCAAATCACTGGTCAGATCGTATTCCAACCTCGCTGTCAGACTGCGCGCTCGCGCGACGGAGAAGTCGGAATTGAGCAGGCTCAGCGACTGCAACGGCATCGTGGAACGAGGTCGGCGGGTGCTGTTAAAGACGATGCTCGGCGCGTCGAAGACTTGGAGCAGACTGTGAACCTGTGTCCGCTTTTGTTGGAGGTAGATCGAGCGGCGTCTGGCCCCCGGTTTGTCTTCGGCGACGACGGTCTCACCTGCTCCCGTACGACTCGTCGCGATGTACGGTCCGAACAGCCGGTCATCAAGATCTCCGCTCGCGAACAGCATCGTGTCACGAATCGCCTCGGCATCGAGACGACGCACGGGGAACCGCGACAACCGCCGCGCATCGGGATCAAGCGGTGAGCGGCGTTCATCGGCGAGACTGCTCTGCCTGTAAGAGGCCGAGTTCACAATCCATCGCGTCACACGCTTTGGACTCCAACCCGAGCGGATGAACTCGGTCGCGAGCCAGTCGAGCAGTTCCGGATGCGACGGGGGCGAGCCACTCACGCCAAAGTTGTCGGGGGTCGAGACGATGCCGGTCCCGAAGTGATGTTGCCAAAGTCGGTTCACGTGGACTCGGGCCAGCAACGATGAGGCGGGCGCGCCGGGCTGAGTAATCCATTTCGCCAAGGCAGAACGGCGACCGATATTGCGCGAAGCTTCTGGCTCTGTCCCCTCGCCCCGGCCTTGCGGGGAGAGGGCTAGGGTGAGGGGCTCTTCTGCCTTCGGCGTTGTCTCCTCGCCCCCCACCTTGGAGGGAAGCGAGTTAGGGAGGGTGGCTGCTTGCGGGTTGCGATTCGATGGTTCATCGACCCCACTTCCCAGCCCTCCCCGCCGAGGGGAGGGAGAAAGAATGGCGAAGCCCGCCGGTTCAACCGATTCGCCCGGTGTGTGGTAGTTGCCGCGAATGAAGACGTGCGTTTGCGGCGGCTGTTCAACGAGGTCCGTGGTCCACGCGATCTTGCCGGGGCGAGCCGCAGCGAGCGCAGTCTTGGTCTTCAACGCTTCATCGAGCGGCTCGCGTTTGGACTTTAGTTCGGCGAGGAACTCGATCAGCGGGTGCTTGCCGTCGGTCAAGGCAAACGATTCGATGGCCACGTTGTCGATGATGAAGCTCCGCCCGCAACAGAACTCGAAACCGAAGCCGCCGGCGGGCAGATCGGTCTCGGCGAACGTGATCGACTTCTCCTCAACCTGCCAATCGACGAACTGCTCCATCACGAACTTGCCGCCCCCGTTGTTGGTGATTCTTACTCCGTAGTTGCGCCCCGGCTGGTAGCCGGTCGTGCCGATGACTCCGGCTTGAGTCGAGTCGCCGCCGGGATAGTCGGGATGAACGGCCGTGCTTGAAGACGGATGGCCATCGATCAGGATGTTGCCGCCGGGCGTCGGACTGTTGTCGTGGAAGTCGTGCAGCGCGATGAAGTAGCCGATCCGGTCGGCGGCATTCGATCCCTCGATGCGGTTGTCGATCAGATCGAACGTCACTTGGATCGAGGCTCCGACGACATCGGGTGTCCAGTCGAACGGCAACTTCGTCGAGAGCCATTTGTCGCCGCTGGGACCACCTTCGATGAGTTGCAGCTTGCCATCGACGACGACTGCGCCGGGGGCCTCGCGCGAATTGAGATTCACCGCCGCAGTCCCACCCGGTGCGTCGTCACCGGGTGCCGTGTTCGACCAGCGTTCGCCCAGCGTCTCGGGCGGCGCATCGAATCCGTCCGCGAAGAGCATTGTCCCGCGAGGTCGATGTTGTTTGACCCACTCGGTGACCTCGGACTGCAACCGCGCGACCGTCGTCTCGGCCTGAGTGAGCCGTTGCTGCCATGCTTCGACCTCGCCGGGCAGACTCGCGTAGACAAAGCGGTCGTTCGGCTTGACCCATTGGTCAGGCGGAAACGCCGGAATGAGAACCGCCTGCAAACTGTAATAGTCCCGCTGTGTGAGCGGCTCGAACTTGTGGTCGTGACACTTCGCACATTGGATCGTCAGACCGAGCAACCCGGTTGAGATGTTCTGCATCGCGGTCTCGATCACGGTGTAGCGATCGACTTGCACTTCATCCGGATTGCCATCGCTCTCGCCACTCCCGTCTTGGCCGTTGCGCAGATAGTGCGTTGCTTCGAGCAGGTCGAGAACGGTTGAGGGTTGAGGGGCGAGGGTTGAAGGAGAAGAGGGAGGTGAGAAGGCGACGGTCTGTCCGTTTCGTGCAGTGATGTTTGCGAGTTCATCACCCGCGAGCTGCTCTCTCACGAACTGATCGAACGGCTTGTCGCTGTTGATCGCACGAATGACGTAGTCGCGGTAGCGAAAGGCCAGCGGCCGGTCGGTGTCGGCGCTGAAGTAGCCATTCGAGTCGGCATAGCCCGCCGCATCGAGCCACAACTTGCCGAGTCGCTCGCCGTAATGAGGCGACGCGAGGTAACGATCGACCATCCGCTCGTAAGCATCAGGACGTTTGTCCGCGATGAATTCGTCAATCGCCTCGGGAGTCGGAGGCAACCCCGTCAGATCGAAACTGACGCGCCGGGTCTGCGTCGCGCGATCCGCCTCAGGCGACAACGTCAGCCCGTCACGAGCAAGGTCGGCGGCGAGATACGAGTCGAGTGTGCCTCTTGTCCCCTCGCCCCGGCCTTGCGGGGTGAGGGCGAGGGATTCTTTTCCTTCTCGCTTCGGCTTGGTCTCTTTGTCCTCAGAGGATGCGACAACAAGCGGGCGAAACGCCCAATGCTCCGCACCGTCGGTGGGCCTCGCGTCACGAACGAGGCCCGGCATCCCCGCGATGATCCATCGCTTGAGGAGTGATTTCTCATCGGCCGACAACAGTGCATCGGGTGGCATCTCATCGGATGAGACGCGTTTCCAGAGCAGACTCGCAGCGACATCATGCGGGACGAGTACGGCACCGCTTTCGCCTCCGCGAATCAAGCCGCTCACCGACGAGGCGTTGAGCTTCCCCTCCTGCTTCGCCGGACCATGACATTTCACGCAATGCCGCTGGATTAGCGGAGCAACGTCACGGCCGAACTGCGGCGCATCGGCGGCGTGTACTGAGAACATGCCGAACAGCAGGGAGCCGACGGTGATCGGGAATGTCGTGCGATTCAAAGTCGTCTCCCGCAGCGAGCGTTTACAAAACATTGGGGCTGGCGCATCCACAACCTTCAGAAACTGGTGAGCCGGGTGCCGTAAGGCCCCGGACTTCCTCAACGAACAATCCGGGGCCTTAGGGCACCCGGCTCACAAAAAACCACACAGCAAAATTCCGACCGCTATTGATGCACCAAATTCTTGGTGCCCCCGAATCGAGAGGTTGATCGTCAAGTGAGTCGTCGGAGGGCGAGGCTCAGATTATCATCCGGCCCGTCCGATGCGAGTCCCGTTGGCCGTGTTTCTTCAAGGAGTCCGTGATGGTGACGATGCGACGCATGGCAGTGGTCGTTTGGTGCGTGGTGTTCTTGGCGAACTCTGTTCGCGCGGCCGATCCCATCGACTGGGGTGGCGTCACCGAGAAGCACGAGATGATTCCGATGCGCGACGGGATGAAGCTGTCGGCGTTCATCTACACGCCGCCGGGGCAGGGGCCTTGGCCGGTATTGCTCGAGCAGCGGTATGCCAACGGGAACGATCCGGGGACTCAGAAATCGTTCGCGAAGTTGGCGCAGGGCGGTTACGTGACGGTGCTCGCCAATTTTCGGGGTTCGCAGAAATCGGAAGGCGCGTGGCGCGGATACCGTGCCCTCGGGTGGGGCGAGTTGAAGGACGGCTATGACTTGGTCGAGTGGCTCGCGGCGCAGCCTTGGTCCACGGGGAAGGTCGGGACGTTTGGCAGTTCTCAGGCCGGATTCGCGCAGAATTTTCTCGCCGTCACACAACCGCCGCACCTCGCCGCGCAGTACATGATCGACACGGGCTTGAGTCTCTATCACGAAGGCTATCGCATCGGCGGCGTCACGCGGCCCGAGCGGTTCAAAGGGATGGACAAGGTCGCTCGCGTCCCCGAACACAACCGCGAGCTGATGGCCGAATGGTTCGCTCATCCGAGCTACGACGCATACTGGCAGGACGAGGACTGTTCACGCCACTTCGACAAGATGAACGTTCCCTGCTTCACGGTCGGCAGTTGGTTCGACTTCATGTGCGTCGGCTCGGTCGATAGCTACGTCGGCAGGCAGCATCGCGGTGGAGCCAAGTCGCGCGGGACACAGCAACTGCTCATCGGTCCGTGGCTGCATGGTCGCTTCAAAGAGACGAACAAGTCGAACGAGATGACCTATCCCGAGAATGCCAAGTTCGCGATGGATGGTCACATGCTGAAGTGGTTCGATCACCACCTGAAGGGGATCGACAACGGAGTCACCCAGGAACCGACAATCCGTTACTACGTGATGGGAGCGTTGGGCGAAGAGGGTGCGCCGGGGAACGAATGGCGGACGGCAACCGACTGGCCGGTCGAGGCGAAGCTGACGCCGATGTACTTGAACGCCGATAAGTCGCTCAGTGGGACATCGCCCTCATCCGCCGATGCGACTGTCAGTTGGCTGGCCGATCCGCTCAAGCCCGCCTCGATCCCGACCGTCGCCTTTCCCGGTGCGAAAGATGCGCGCGAGTTCGAGTCGCACGCCGAAGTCCGCACGTTCACGACCGATGTTCTGACGGAAGCGGTCGAGTGGACCGGGAAGGTTCAGGCCGAGTTGTTCGTCACATCGAGTGCCAAAGACACCGACTTCATCGTGCGTGTCAGTGACGTTTATCCCGACGGTCGCTCGATGCTCATCATGGATTACGTGCGGCGCGCGCGCTACCGCGACGGGTTCGATAAAGAAGTCTTCATGGAGGCGGGCCAAGTCCACAAGGTCGCGTTTGATGTCGGCTGGCTGAGCCAAGTCTTCAACAAGGGACATCGCATCCGCATCACGGTCGCCAGCACCGGTGCGCCGTTCTACGAACCTAACCCCAACACCGGCGACCCGCTGACAATCGACTTCCCGTCCAACGCGGTCGTCGCGAAGAACACGCTACATACGAACAAGACGCACGCCTCGCGCGTCATCGCGCCGGTGAAGGGGAAGTGAAACGATTCTGCCTCGCGCGGTTGTTAATGGGCCGGTCTTGGTGAGCCGGGTGGCGTCAGCCCAATGGCAGTCACTTTGAGCGGCAAGGCGCTAGCCGCCGGTAAACGGAGTTGTGTTTCCAAGCAAAGAACCGGCGGCTAGCGCCGGACCGCTCACGGAGATGAATGACAACGTGAGTGCCATTAGGCGTCAGCCCCCGGACTTCTGTGGCGAAAAGTCCGGGGGCTGACGGCACCTGGCTCACCTGAAATTGATTTGGTGAACGCGTGCTCTCGACAAAACAAACCAGATGCTCGCAGCGGTAAAATGAAGGGAATGTGACATGAATCCGGTGACAATCATTGCTCGCAAGCGGGATGGCCATGAGTTGGCTGCGGATGAGATTGCGTTCTTCATCGGCAGCTTCTCGGCGGGAACGGTTCCCGATTATCAGATGTCCGCGCTGGCGATGGCGATCTATCTGCAAGGGATGACCGACGCCGAGACCACCGCGCTGACCGCGTGCATGTTGGCATCTGGCAAGAAGCTCGAATGGCAGCGTTCGCCATCGCTGTCTGACGCGGAGATCGCCGAACTCAGTGGTGAGCCGGTCGAACAACACTTCGACGGAGACGACACCGTAGTCATCCAAACCAGGGGTATTTCCAAACAAGGCGAGGAGCTGAATCTCCCATCGCTCGCTCAACGGAAGGACACCGTCGAATTGGACCCGCCCGCGATGGCTCCGCCGCGTGTCTCGCCACCAGTGACGCGTCCAATGACTGCCGAGTCAACACTGCTGTTGGACGACTCGACCCGCATCGACAGCCAGCCGGAACGGGCACTCGGCGGACGCGACACGACTGAAATTCCCGACCTGTTGGCGCCGCCGGTTCTCGGTGGCCACACACTCCCAGAGAAAGAGGTGCTTGATGGTGTGTGGTTCAACGGTTCTCGTTTGGAAGTGGAATCCGAGGCGAACGAGACCGCTGACTTCGGGGACATCTCCGAGCTGATGCCCGTCCGGCGGCGGCTCGCCTTCGGTCCCATCGTGGACAAGCATTCGACCGGAGGATTGGGTGACAAGACCTCGATCATCTTGGCTCCGCTGCTGGCGTGTTGTGGCTTGCGCGTACCGATGATCTCGGGGCGAGGACTTGGAGCGACGGGCGGGACGCTCGACAAACTCGAAGCGATCCCCGGCTTCCGCACGAACTTGTCGCTGAACGAGATTCGCAGCATCACTAATCGTGTTGGCTGTGTGATCACGGGAGCATCGCCCGAACTCGCGCCGGTCGATCAGAAGCTGTACGCCCTGCGCGATGTCACGGGGACCGTCGCGTCGATCCCGCTCATCACGGCGAGCATCATGTCGAAGAAACTGGCCGAAGGTTTGAACGCTCTCGTGCTGGACGTGAAGTTCGGATCGGGGGCTTTCATGAAATCACTGTCGTCGGCGCGGAAGCTGGCCGCGTCACTGGTCGAGATCGGACAGCGGATGGGAGTCAAAACGTCGGCCCTGCTCACGAACATGGATCAACCGCTCGGTCGGATGGTGGGGAACACGCTGGAAGTGGACGAGGCTCTCTCCACGCTGGCGGGGCAGGGGCCGAGCGATCTCTGGGAAGTGACCATTGAACTGGGGGCCGATCTGCTGCTGACGACCAACACCGTCAATGATCGCCCCTCCGCAAAACGCCTGCTGGAGCAACACCTTCAATCGGGCCGTGCCCTCGCCAAGTTTGTCGAAATGGTCGCCGCACAGGGTGGGAACCTCAACGCTGTCCGCCGCCGTTCGACAACACAATCGGAAATCATCTCACCACGTTCCGGATTCATCTCACGCATGAACGCGGAAGCGTTGGGCCTAGCCGTCATCGAACTCGGCGGCGGCCGTCGCGTGATGACCGACCGCGTCGACCACGGCGTCGGCCTGGAGATGCTCGTCCGCATCGGCGACCGCGTGGAACTCGGCCAACCGCTCGTCAAAGTCTTCGCCTCCGAGTCTCAATGCAACGCGGTCAAACCGATGATCCGCAACGCCATCCACATCCGCGAAGAGCCCGCCTCAGCCCCGCTACTGATCTCGGAAAGAATGGACTGAAGATCAACAGTCTCTCAACACCCCCACCTGTTCTAGTGAGACAACCAATGATGACCGATGCGATTCGACAGCAACTGCTCGCGCAGACCGTTGCCGTGCGCGAGCAAGCGTATGCGCCGTACTCGAAGTTCCTTGTGGGAGCGGCCTTGTTGACGGAGGACGGCCAAGTCGTCACGGGGTGCAATGTCGAGAACGCATCCTTTGGGATGACGATCTGCGCTGAACGGAACGCCGTGTTCGCTGCCGTCGCACAGGGACATCGCCGGTTCCAAGCCATCGCTCTGGCCACTGTCGGGGGAGCGACTCCCTGCGGAGCCTGCCGCCAAGTTCTCGCCGAGTTCTGTGACGACTTGCCCATCCTGATCGTCGATGTCGCTCAACCCCACGTCGTGATCGAGACGTCACTGGCGGTGCTTCTGCCGGGACGGTTCAAACTGTGACGTGGCAGGCTTCTTCCAAGAGGTGCCTGACGACGTTGGATTCACAGCAGCGCACCGGCGACGCAGCCGGTGAGGCAGGTGGCCAGTGTGCCGCCCAGCATGGCTTTGAAGCCGAGGCGGGCGAGGTCTCCGCGGCGTTCCGGGACCATTGCGCCGAGGCCGCCGATTTGGATGCCGATGGAGCCGAAGTTCGAGAAGCCACACAGGGCGTAGGTCAGGATGACGACCGAGCGGGATTGAAGCTGCACGGGCGAGTCGGGCTTCAGCCAGCGGCCGAGTTCTTCGTAAGCGACGAATTCGTTCAGGGCCATCTTGATGCCGAGCAATTCTCCCGCCTTGAAGCAGTCTCGCCATTCGATCCCCATCAGCCACGCCATGGGCGCGAATAGAAAGCCGAGTCCTCCCTTGATCGACCATTCGGCGGCGAACAGGTGGTGCCCCATCAGGACGACGCCTTTGTCGAGCATTGCGACGAGCGCGAGGAACGCGATCATCATCGCCGCCACGTTGAGAGCCAGCTTCACCCCTTCGCTCGCTCCTGCCGCAGCCGCATCAATCACGTTGGCGTCTTGGGAGCGGAAATCAACCGCGACCTGACCGAGCGTCTGGGGAGCCTCGGTCTCCGGCACCATCAACTTCGCGATCAGCAGACACGCGGGCGCAGCGATGAACGACGCGGTGACGAGATGGCCAGCATCAATCCCCATCCCGACATACGCGGCGAGGACTCCGCCCGCGATCGTTCCGAATCCGGCAACCATGACGGCGTTCAGCTCCGATTTCGTCATGGTTGAGATGTACGGCCGGACCAGCAGCGGAGCTTCGGTCTGACCGACGAAAATGTTGGCCGCCGCCGACAGCGTTTCGGCTGCCGATGTCCCGAGCGACTTCTGCATCAGCCACGCCATCGCCCGCACGACCGCCTGCATCACGCCGAGGTAGTACAGCACCGACATCAACGACGAGAAGAAGACGATCGTCGGCAGCACTTTGAACGCGAAGAAGTGTTCGCGAAATGCCTCGCCGAAGACGAAGCTCGACCCGACATCAACGAAGTCGAGGACCTCGGTGAAGAAGTCGCCAATTCGCGAGAACAGCCACAGCCCGGGCGCGGTTTTCAGAGTCAGGAAGGCAAACAAAAACTGCAGGGCCGTGCCGCCCAGAATGACTCGCCACGGAATCACCCTCTTGTGTGAACTCATGGCCCACGCCAGTCCGAGAATCACGACGTACCCAAACAGACTGATGCAGCGTTCCAAGGGAATCTCACTGTGCGCAGAAATCACAAATGTGTCGGGCGAACCCAAAAAGAAGCGCCCCACCGGGCTTGCCCCGGTGGAAACAGGTCTTTGCACTAAGACGATCGGCAAGACCTGATTTACCCAAAGTAGACGTGTCACTCCGTGACACGAACCGTTCCCGCCACGGAGTGTCGGGGCAACTTTCTCTTGCCGGTCGCCTAACTCACTCATTCACTCGAAGCGGCGCGGCGAGTAGTGCAAAAACCCGCGAGCCACCGGGGCAAGCCCGGTGGGGTTCGCTTGTTTGAGGACTAACGTTGCCAGTCGATGCGTTCAAAGAGCGTCAGCAGTTTGTCGCCACGCGGGCGGTTTAGTTGTTGGATATGGGCGATGCGGCCTCGCAGGTGCGCGGTGAAGTCTTCGACCTGATCGTGGTTTTGAGTGGACGGGCCGAGACGCATGCAGTTGGTCAGCGTCGCCTTGAGCCGATCGAACTGGTCTCGCGCGACGTTGGGCTTCTCGTTGACGACGACTCCCGCGATGGACTGTCGCTGGTGTGCTCGTAACACGCGGCGTTTGGCCTTATTGACGCGGAATCGCTCGCCGCGAATGATCTGCTGGACGAGCGGGATCAACACGCGCAGACCGCTCGCCAACTCGGCCGAACCCGAGATTGCGAGGTCATCGGCGTACCGCGTGTATGTCGCGCCGAACGACTTCGACAACCCGGCCAGTCGCAGGTCGAGTCGATACGCGGACAAGTTGGCCAGCGCAGGGGATGTCGGTGCGCCTTGGGGCAAGTGGCGTCGCAGATACGGATCGAAGGCGTAGGGATCGCGGCCGGGGAAGGCCATGTTGCCGGGAATAGCCGACGTGGTGAGTAGTCCCAGCCAGATGGCCGCTTCGCGCGAGTAACCGACCGCACGGAACAACGCGACCACGCGCGAGAAACCGACGGTCGCGTAGAAGTTCGACAGGTCCAGTTTCACAAGCGTCGCGTGCCCGACATGTGGCTTGGCGTTCGTCACAATTGACCGTCCGGTGACAAACCCATGCGCCGCGGAGTGGGTTGGAATGTGATCGAGAATTTCGCGCAGAATCTTCACTTGCGCCTGCTTCAGCAGTTGTTTGGGTGACTCAATCAACCGCCAACCGCCCGATTTCTTCTTGAGCCAGCGGAAGTGGTAGTGAGCTTGTTCGACATTGTTCGGACGCCCGGCGGTGAAACGATGAACCAGCCATGCCACCTTCTTAAGCGGGATGCCGAGCCAGTCGGCCAATTGCTCGGGTGTGCGGAATGCCGGGAGTCCGCGTGCCTGCAAACGCGCGTCATCGCCATCCTGACTCAGGTCGAGATACCGACCGGTCCCGGAGCCAAATCGCGCGTAGCGGTAGGGAATCCCGCCGGTCACTTCCACAAACGTCGCGTGCGCTTTGCGAGCGTCATGGCGCGACTGGTCGCGCCACGTGCCAGTCAGCTTCGGGCGCTTGAGCAGCTTCCTGCGAGGCCGAACCGCAGACTCCGAAGTCGAGACAATCGGCGGGAGCGAGGCGACCGACTGCGAGTCGCGTTCCATCGGTGGTTGTGAAACACGATCGGCGGATGATTCCGACGGCCGATGGAGCGTTCGTTCCTCGTTCGGGCGAGATGACTCTTGAGCAGCCCCATCGTCGCGCGGCTCCGCACTCCAACCGAGCCAGCGGAACAACCAACCGAAGAAACCCATGAGGCCACATCCCGAGAGACGCGAGGAACTCGCCGCAGAATCGCGGGAGCCTCGCCGACTTCACGAGGCCCGGCCTCGCGACAGTTCCAATGGAATATCGAACGACAGAAATGACGAGGACAAAAACAACGCCGGCCCGTGGGCCGCACAACCGATCCCGTAGCGAATTGGCTCGTCGGTGCCGTCCACCGACGACGCCAATTCACACCACGAATCTCGAACAACACGGCGACCGCGGGGTAACCCCGCAGCATTCGTCACGCCCAATGAAGGGGGACGAATCGAGCTTGTGCGACCCACAGGCCAGCGGGCGGCATGTTAGCCGCAGGCACGGGGCGGGCAAAGGCGGGATTGATATGGGAGTTCATTCTTCTTCCGAAAAAACCGCACGAAGATCAGATCAGCAGTAGCGGTTTCGATGCGATTGTTCGCTGCGCCATGAGCATCTTCGCCGTCGCTTCAACCATTCGCCGTGTGCGGCTACAGTCCGCACAAAAAACGATCCGAGTCGCGTGGCTGGAACGCGACTCACGTAACACAGAATCTCACGCTGAAAGTGGCCGCCATGCTGGGACTCGATCCGACGCCGTTCGATGTGCGGCTGGTGGCGTTTCGGATTCCGATTCGAGTCCATCCGTCGTTCTGGGTGGTGAGTGTGCTGCTGTCGTGGAACCCCGATCATCTGGACCTCGTGTTCCTCTGGATGATCTGTCTGTTCGTGTCGATTCTCGTGCATGAACTCGGTCATGCACTGGTGGCCGAGGCGTTGCATTGGCCTTCCGAAATCGTGCTGTATTGGGGCGGTGGCTTGGCGTTTTCTCAACGAGTCTCACGACGAACGCCTTGGCGGGAAATGGCCGTCTCACTGGCCGGGCCGTTCGCGGGCTTCGGCCTGTTCGCACTGGTCGAAGCAGTGCGGTACGCCTTCTTCCCAATCCAAGTGCTGGCAACTTCGCCCTACTTGTGGTTCGTGTTTTCCAATTTGAGGTGGATCAACCTCTATTGGGGGCTGATCAATTTGCTGCCCGTCTTGCCGCTGGATGGAGGGCACGTCTGCCGGTCGATCTTGGAACTATTACGTGTGCGAGACCCGCAGCGACTGGCGGCTCAGATCAGTATCCCAGTCTCAGCCGGAATGGCCGCATGGCTGTTTTCGGTCGATCCCGAGAACCTGTTTCCGGTGATGTTGTTCGCGATGTTGTGTCTCCAAAATATCGCTTCGCTACAGCAGGGAAATCGCTCGCCCAGGTAATCGTTGAGCTTCGCCCGGCCACCTCCCAGCACTGAAAGTACCATGAGTTACCCCTACTTTGTCCGACGTGATCTCGATGGGTTCTTTGGGTTGTTCGTGGACAACCTGATCCAACTGCTTTTGATCCTCACGCTCTGTTCGGGGCTGTGCGGAATGAACGGCGACAGCAGCTACCTCCTCTACAAACATGTGCTGCCGGGAGCCGCGATCAGCATCCTGATCGGCAACCTCTTCTATGCGTGGCAGGCGCGGCGGCTGGCGTTGAAAGAAGGACGGAGCGATGTCACCGCGCTGCCGTTTGGGATCAACACGCCATCGCTGTTGGTCTACGTCTTCTTCGTGATGGCACCGGCATTTGCGAAGGCGCGCAGTGAGGGACTGTCTCCCGACGCAGCGGCGACGCTGGCGTGGGAACTCGGACTTGTCGCTTGCATCGGGAGTGGACTGATCGAATTCGCGGGAGCCTTCATTGCGGAATCCGTTCGGCGCCGAACACCGCGTGCCGCGCTCCTTTCCACACTGGCGGGAATCGCCGTCGGGTTCATCTCGATGACGTTCGCCTTGCAGATTTTTCAGAAGCCACTCATCGCGATGCTGCCGCTGGCAATCGTGCTGATCACGTACTTCGCTCAGGCTCCGTTTCCGTTTCATCTGCCGGGAGGGTTCGTGTCGGTCGCGCTGGGAACGGGCGTCGCGTGGTTGCTCACCGGACTGACGGCCGTCTGGCCCGATGCTCCCGCGTGGCTGGCTGAGTCCGCGATGAATCCGGCTGCGGTCACGGCGTCACTCGACCAGTTGGGCTTCTATTTGCCGACGTTTACCGGGACGCGCGTTCTGGCGCGACTCGCCGATCCGTCGCAATGGCTGGGGATGTTGTCGGTCATCGTGCCAATGGGACTGTTCAATCTGATTGGCAGCTTGCAAAACATTGAGTCCGCCGAAGCGGGCGGCGACAAGTTTGGGACCTGTTCATCACTCGCCGCGAATGGCGTGGGAACGATCTGCGCCGCACTGTTTGGAAGCTGCTTTCCGACGACGATCTACATCGGGCATCCCGGCTGGAAGGCACTCGGTGCCCGCGCTGGCTATTCGACGTTGAACGGTGTCGTCGTGACGGCCCTGTGTCTGACGGGGGCGGTCAGTCTGGTGAACAGCCTCGTCCCGATGGAGTCCGGCATCGCGATCGTCCTGTGGATCGGGATCATTATCACCGCTCAAGCGTTCTCGGCCGTCTCTCGCGAACATGCCCCCGCCGTGGCAGTCGGGTTGTTCCCGGCGATTGCGGCGTGGGGCTGCACCGTCATGAATGGCGCGTTCTTCGTGGCCGGAGGCAAGACGATGCAGGCGTTACTAACGAGTGTCAGTTCGACCGGCACACCCACGGGCGGCATCACGAATGTCGAGGTGAACGGCTTCTTGATGCACGGACTGATCTCATTGGAGCGAGGCTACATTTTCACCTGCATGATTCTCGCCGCGATCTCGGCGTTTCTGATCGACCGGCGGTTCGCCACGGCGGGAGTCTGGTCATTGATTGGAGCCGCCTGCGCCGCGATCGGCCTGACGCACGCCTATCAACTGAGCGGCAACGGCGTCGATTTTCTGTTCGTGTTCTCAACGCCATCGGTCGAGACCGCGTTGGTCTATCGGGCCTGGAACGTCGCCATCGGCTATCTGCTGATGGCGGTCGCGTTCTTCGCGTTCGGAGCCTATTTCAAAGGCCGGAACATCCCGCGCATTGAACATTGAAACGCACGCATCGAGGTTGCTCTGCATACCAACCCGCAGCGTGAGCGAGGACGGATGTCACGCAGAGGCGATCCGAAAAGAATGGCTTACTTTCAGGGCACCACGGTCACGGCTTTGCGTGGCCGTGCTTGGGTTGTAGCGAAGCCACGGCCACGCATCGCCGTGACCGTGGCACCCAAGACAATAGTTCTTCACCTGTCGCGGCAAGCCCAGTTCTCGGACAGCCTCTCAGACTCCGCCCTCGCTCACGCTGCGGGTTGGTATGGCCGTCACTCCTGCGGCTTCAGTTCCACTTGCTCATCGCGCGACAGACTGATGACGATCCCCAGTGCGAGCAGGCTCATCACGAGATTACTGCCGCCGGCGCTGATCAGCGGGTGCGAGATCCCTTTGGGCGGGACCATTGCCGTGACGACCGCGACGTTGAGCATCGCTTGCCCGAAGACTTGAGTCAGCAGCGTGAACCCCGCGACGAACGAGAAGCTGCTCGGTTCGAGACGGCTCAACATGCGCAGCCCCGTCAGGTACAAACCGCACCACAGCGTGAGCAGGCTCATGGTTCCCAGCAGCCCGAGTTCTTCGCCAATCACCGCGAAGACGAAGTCGGTGTTGGCTTCGGGGAGGAAGCTCAACTTCTGCCAGCCGCGTCCCAGACCAACCCCCAACAGCCCGCCCGAGCCGAGCGACACGAGCGACTGTTTGAGTTGATAAGGCGCGGCGTCGAAGTCGGCCCAGGTTTCGAAAAAGCCCGCAATCCGTCGCTGCTGGTACGGCTTCATCACCAGCAGAAACAGCGACGCCGGGATCGCCGTCAACGTCCCCAACACGAAGTTGCGCATCGGCCAACCTCCGGCAAACAAGACGAGTCCCGCTCCCGCAATCAGAAATAGAGCCGTCCCCAAATCGGGTTCGATCAAAACCAGCGGGACCATGAGTGCGACGGGGATGAAGAACGGAAGCGTCCCCGACAGCAGTCGATTCAACTGCGGACGGTTTCGTTCCAGAATCCAGCACAGCATCAGCGGCAGCGCGACTTTCGCCAGCTCAGAGGGTTGAGCCGACACGCCCGGCAACCGAATCCAGCGCTGTGCCCCTTTCACCCGCACGCCAATGCCGGGGACCAGCACCAGCACGAGCAACAAGAGACTGAGCGCGAACAACCACGGTGCGATCCGCTTCCAGAACTCGGGTGGAAGTGACGCAGCGACGACGGCGGCCAGTAACCCCACCACGAGAAACATCAGATGCCGCGCGAGATGGACCTGTTCAAACTCCGTCGGCCACGACGTGACGCTGGCGCTGTGAACCATCAGTAAGCCAAAGCCCACTAACAGCAGCGTCAACGACACGAACAGTTGCCGGTGAAAATCCATCTCAACTCCGTCCCATCCGAACGCGAGCCAACACCAGTGAACGAGCCCCTACGCGGCGCAAACTGAGAGGTTTCCGGACGATCAGGGGTCAGGTGGTTCAAAGTTCATTTTTCGCCGCGAAAAATGAACTTTGAACCACCTGACCCCGGCTTCCACACGAAGCCGGTCAGACGCTCCAGCGCCCCATCGGCCTCGCCGCGCCGACACCTTGAACGAACTCGCGCGTTCGACGGACTCGACACCAGTCTTCATTGGCCAAACGGATCGTGCCGGTTGTGACGAGCGGCAGACGCTGTCACGCAGCCCGGCTCAGTCGATACCGTTCAAAACAGCCCGCCGGTACACTCTCGCCCCGCCAGCCAGTTCCCATTTTGGAGGCGGCTTGGAGCTGGAAAGTCACGACAGAAAGAGCAGGAGAGGGAGCGGATGCGCAAGGCCGAGATTCGTCGAGAAGACCTGAAGCCGGGAGAAGTTCTGTGCAGCTACTGCACGGCACGCTGCTGTCGGTACTTCGCACTTCCCATCGACAAGCCGAAGACGTGGGAAGATTTCGACCACATGCGGTGGTACATCATGCACGGCACGACCTCGATCTTCGTCGATGACGACGTGTGGTTCCTGTGCGTTCATGGCGACTGCAAGCACCTTCAGCCCGACAACATGTGCGGCACGTATCTCACTCGTCCGCAGATTTGTCGTGACTACACGACCGATAACTGCGAGTACGGCAACACGGGCTGCTACGACAAGTTCTTCGAGGCTCCCGAGCAACTCTGGGAGTACGCCGAAGCGATCCTGCCACCGAAGCCGCAGCCCAGAAAGAAGCGTGGCGAAGTACGCCTGCCGAGCCTGCCGATTCTCGGTTGAGGGTGGATGGTTGAAGGCTGAGGGGCAGAGAAGAGCCATCGGACGGAGAAGGGCCGTCGGCCGTGCATCATGTTTGTTTGATCTGATCGCCTCGACGATGCAAAACAAAGCCCCGTCGCCCCACCGCACTCAATGTTTGCCTCCCAATACTCAACCCTCGACCCTCAAAACTCGATAACAGCCCCTTAACTTTAGGCGATAGACCTCAAAGTCTGACTAATGGACCACCAAGTCCCGCCGATAGACCTAAAAGTCTCACCAATGGACCACAAAGTCCCGCCGATGGACCTCAAGGTCTTACCGATGGACCACCAAGTCTCACCAATAGACATCCAAGTCCCGACAATGGGCCACCAAGTCCCAAAGTTAGACCATCAACTCTCAACCTTAGACCATCAACTCTCAACGATAGACCCTCAACCTCCCGTGACATCACCACTTATCACTCCGCGCACGCTCAAAGGCTTCCGCGATTACCTGCCCGAAACCATGCTCGTGCGCGAGCGGCTGATGGAGACCGCGCGGCGCGTCTTCCGCAGCTATGGCTTCAGCCCGATCGACACTCCCGCCTTGGAGTATGCCGAGATTTTGACCGGCAAAGGGGGCGAGGAATCCGACAAGCAACTCTTCCAATTCAAGGACAGCGGCGACCGCGACGTGGCGATGCGGTTCGACCTGACCGTGCCGCTCGCACGCTTTACAGCGCAGCACTTGGCTGAGATTGGAACGCCGTTCAAGCGTTATCACATCGCTCCCGTCTGGCGCGGTGAGAACACCCAGCGCGGTCGGTATCGCGAGTTCGTCCAGTGCGACTTCGACACCATCGGCACCGACGCCAACGCCTCCGACATCGAGACGCTGCTCGTCATTCACGACCTCCTCGTCGCGCTCGGCTTCGAGCGGTTCACGATCCGCGTGAACAACCGGCTGATCTTGAACGGCGTGTTGAGTCAGCTCGGCCTGCAAGACAAGACCGTCGGTGTGCTGCGGTCGCTCGACAAACTCGCCAAGATCGGGGCCGATGCCGTGGTGGCCGAGATGGTCGAGCGAGTCGGCGCGACGGAGGCTCAGGCCCGGCAAGTTCTCGAACTGGCCAACCCGCAGATCACGCTCGATCAACTGACGACGATGCTCGCCGGAAATGAAACCGGGATGCTCGGCGTGAGCCGTCTGCGTGAACTGTTCTCCGCCGCGACGACCGCGGGCCTGCCGATGGACCGCGTGGAATTGGATGTCTCGATCGCACGGGGCCTCGACTACTACACCGGCACGATCTTCGAGACGTTTCTCGGCGACTTGCCGTCAATCGGCAGCGTCTGTTCGGGCGGCAGGTATGACAATCTCGCGGGCCTCTTCACCAAAGAGCGGCTGCCGGGCGTGGGAGCCAGCCTCGGCCTAGATAGGCTGTTGGCGGCGATGGAAGAACTGAAGCTGATCGGCACGCAAGCGACACCCGCGCCGGTCCTCGTCACACAGTTCGATGCCGCGCGGCTCGGAGATTATCTCCGCATCGGGCGGATGCTGCGGGCGGACGGGATCAACGTCGAGGTCTATCCGGAGGCGACAAAGCTCGGCAAGCAACTCAAGTACGCCGATCGCAAAGGATTCGCCCTTGCCCTGATCGCCGGTTCGGATGAGTTCGCACAAGGTCTCTGGCAGGTGAAGAACCTGAAGACTGGAGCGGCCGAGAAGGTCGAAGAAAGCCGCTTGTCGCAAACGATTCGCGACGCGCTCCAAGCAGGTTGAACCTCGAGGCGGAGATGTCTTTGAGCAACGCGATCCCGAAATGTTGTCGGACCGCGCGCATTGGGATTGTCTGAAAGTAGCCTTCGTCGCTCCGCGTGAAGAGAGCCGATTGGGAGTGGGGCGCGGACGACACCAATTCATGGCCGGATCACACTCGGCTTCCTTCACGCGGAGCGATGAAGGCTACATTTTGCGACCAAAGGTCGCGTCGTTCCAACGCAGCGACTCACTTCGCCCGTTTGAACATCTGCACCCGTTTGCCATTCACTTCGGTGACGTAGAGCGTGCCATCCAGGCCGAGAGCCATCAGGTGGGGAAGCTTCAGCGTTTCGGGATTGCCCCACGCGCCGATGAGCTTTCCTTCAAAGTCGAGCAGCGTGAGGCGATGCGCGTCGCCATCCGCCACGATCAATCCCTCGGGAGTGACGAGCAGTCCGAACGGGTTGCCCGCCTCTTTCCACTCCGCTTGAAACTGGCCTTCCGTGTTGAAGACTTGCACGCGGTTGTTGCCGCGGTCGGCGACATAGATACGGTCCTTCGAGTCGATCGCCAGCCCGTGAGCCGTCGAGAACTGGCCCGGTCCCTTGCCCCCCTTGCCCCATTCGGCGACGTACTTTCCCTCGGCATCAAACTTGGCGATCCGCTTGTTGCCAGCATCGGCCACGTAGATCAAGCCCTTCGAGTCGAAGACCAGATCGTCGGGCGAACGCAGATTCGTCGGCCCGGCTCCGCCCTTGTCGAGCGTCCCCAGCGTCAGCGTCACCTGTCCCTCGCGTGACATCCGGTAGACGACGTGGCGGGCATTGTCCGTCACCCAGACGTTGCCTTTCGCATCGATTCGCAAACCGTGAGGCGTCTTGAATTCGCCTTTGCCTCGCCCGGAGATCAGCTTGTGCTGACCATCGAGCACCAACAGCGGCGGCTCACCCCGATGGAGGACATAGATTCGGTCGGGACCATCCACGGCCACGGCCGACATCGCACCGATCTGAATGTCAGACGGCAGCGGAAGGAAACCGGTCGAGACATATGGCTCAGCGGCCTGCGCCAACGCAGCGATGACAATGACGATCATTGCGACGAACAGACGGGCCATGTCAAACTGTCCTTTCGGGATGATCTCAACGCGTCCATCACGATGCACAGCATCGAACTACGATCCTCAATTGCATCGGCCGGTCAGGTGACCACATGTCACCAAAAGCACAGATGCGACCGGTGCCACCCGCAGCACCGGTTAGGCATCGCGAGAGACAGCGTAACTGTACCAGTCATCGAAGTTCGAGAACACGACGCCTTCTGCCTCACAGGTCGCGATGGCCTGGGACACGGTGAACTCGGGACCAATGTAGTAAACGCGGTAGGGCTCCGTGCGGGTGTCGTAAGCGAAATAGTCACCGCAGCCGTTGGATGCGAACGCCACCACGAATCGGGGCCAAGAATTCCATTGGTTTGGAGCGTGCAGAGACTCGTTGACCTCGACCCACCGCAACAACTCGAATGGCGATGCGAGTACTAGGAAGTCATACGCTTCGTGGATCGGGTCAGCGGGATCCAGCATCGCTTGCCGATGGCGTACCGGAAGTAAGACACCGAGTTGTGCTTCAGCCGCCGCAAGCTCCATAGCGTACTCCGTCCGCCGCTAAGAGTTCAACTCACCTGCGATGCGCAGGAAGTTCTTCAAGAGTTCAATGCCTCCCTCGGTCAGAAAGCTTTCCGGATGAAACTGAACGCCGTGGATCGGGAAACGGCGGTGACGCAGGCCCATGATCTCGCGCGGGTGGTCGGGAAAGTCGGCCCACGCGGTCACTTCCAAGTCGGGGCCGAGTGTTTCCTCGCGGACAATCAGGCTGTGATAGCGCGTCGCGATGAAGGGGTTCGCCAGCCCAGCGAATACGCCTTTTCCATCGTGATGAATCGGCGAGACCTTGCCGTGCATCAGCCGTTCGGCGCGAACGACCGGTGAATTAAAGACCTCACCCATCGACTGATGACCGAGGCAGACACCGAGCGTCGGAATCGTAGGCCCGAGCGTGCGGATCAACTCCATCGAGATGCCCGCTTCGTGGGGCGTGCATGGCCCCGGTGAGACCACAATCCCGCGCGGCTGGAGCGCTACGATTTCCTCGACCGTGACTTGGTCGTTGCGGGCGACCCGCACGTCGAGGCGCGAATCAATCTCACCGAACCGCTGCACGAGGTTGTAAGTGAAGGAATCGTAGTTATCGAGAATGAATAGCATCGCGATGGCAATCGACTTTAGAACGAAGCGAAGCTCGGGCGAACCACGTTGGAAACCAGTCCCATTCGCGGCGGCAGTGTCCCCGCCGTGTCGCTGGAAGACAACTCCGCCGAAAGGAATTCGGCGACACAAACCACTGATGTCCGGCTTACGCACGAATTATCTATGGCGAACGTGGCTCCCCCCAGGCTTCACGTTGATGTTGCACTCGCAGAAGCCCGTCCGTCTTGCCGTGGGACCGTCGCTTTAGACGATTGCGACGGGCAACAGTTGCGAGGCTTTGTGAGCGGCATAGGTCACGCCGAAGGAGATTGCATCGAGTGGAGTTTCACCCCGTGCGAGTTGTGCTGCGACGGCGGCTGTGAGGGAATCGCCGCAGCCGATGGGGTTGATGGCCTGCACTTGCGGCGGCTCGATTCGATGCAGGCCGCTCGGGCCAAGGACGAACAAGGACGCGGGGCCGTTGCTGACGACAATCCACTCCGCGCCGAGGTCTCGCACCTCGGCCATCGCGGTGGCCACGTCGTCGTCGGTGGTGAGCGGGCGTCCCACGGTGGTGGCCAATTCTTCTCGATTGGGTTTCACGAGGAACGGTCGCAGCGGCAGGCACTCGATCAACTCGCGGCCTCGGATGTCGAGCAGTGTCCGAGCGGAAGTCCGTTCCAGCAGATCACGGTAGTAAGACGGAGCCGTCCCCTGCGGCAACGATCCGCTGAGAACGACGTGGCTGGCGGAACGGACTCCGTCCGCGAAGGCCTCGGCGTACTGAGCCAGCTCGAACTCCGTCAACGCGGTCGAGTTCTCGACCAATTCCGTCGTCGCGCCGGTGACCTGATCGAGGAGCGTCGTGCAGACGCGCGTGGCCGCGTTCGTCGAAACCCACCGCGCGGGGATGCCGCGCCGCGCAAAGTCATCTCGAATTTGTTGACCCGTCGCGCCGCCCACCGGACTGATCGTGAGCGACTCCGCTCCGAGCTGATGCAACGCCGCTCCAACGTTCAGCACTTTGCCCGATCCGCACCAGACCGCCTCGTGCGCGCGATTGACGTGTCCGACTTGAAGCTGTCGAAAGACGAGAATCTGTTGCCAAGCAGGCGTTAATCCGGCAGCGACAATCATTGATGGCGTCCTCTGGATGCGAGATAGATTCTTGAGACAGGGGAACGTGAGTCGCGACAACTTTAGCCCTTCAGCCGATGCCAGCCTCATGGCGTTGCCGCTGGACTCCCTCGCTCCGAGACGGGCAATGCGGCTGCTTGTAGACGCTCCCCCGGTCTCATTCCACCTCAGCCAGCCCTCGATCACACGTCAAATCCAGCCCTGCCAATGTTCATCGAATCTTAACGAGTACTTCGTCGCAAACTTCGTTCTCGCCGCTTAAGCTATTCCACGCTCAGGCGGGGGTGGATGGCCCCTGCGATTCTCGATCGAATCAAACTCAAGTTGCGTTGGAGATCATCGGATGCTCGTGGTCAATCAGTCTCGGTTTGCTTGGATGATTGTCGGTGTGAGTCTGTTCGGCTTGGTGGGACTCAACGGTTGCGTGAAGCCTGCGGCACCCGTTGTTAAAGCCGCACCAGTCAATGGTGCGGCACCCGTCAGCGTCAACGGGACTGAGTCTGCAGCCGAAGAGGCACTCGTCAACGTCGAAGGCTCCAGCACGGTCTACCTGATTTCTCAGGCGGTCGCCGTCGAGTTCGAGAAGAGCACGAAGCACAAGGTCAGCGTCGGTCGTTCGGGAACGGGCGGCGGCTACAAGAAGTTTGCGTTGCGGCAGAGCGACATCTGGAATGCCTCGCGCCCGATTGCCGAGAAGGAAGTCAACGAACTGAAAGAGAAGGGGATCGAGTGGCTCGAACTGACCGTCGCCATCGACGGCTTGTCGATCGCCGTTCATCCCGAGAACGACTGGTGTACGGGATTGAGCGTCGCGGAACTCAAGAAGTTGTGGCAGCCCGACAGCATGGTCTCGAAGTGGAGTGATCTCAATCCCCAATGGCCCGATCAGCCGATTCAGTTGTTCGGAGCCGACAGCGACTCGGGGACGTTTGAGTACTTCACCGAAGTCATCGTCGGCAAGAAGGGTTCCACCCGTACCGACTACACACCTGCCTCGGACGACAACATCCTGATCTCCGGTGTCTCGGGCAATAAGTTCGCCCTTGGATACATTCCCTACGGCTACTGCGTCGAGAACAAAGACAAAGTCAAAGTGATTGGCGTCTCGCCGACAAAGGACGCCGCTGAAACGGCGGCGGCTCCCGTCCTGCCCACAGTCGAAACGATTCTCAGTGGCGAGTACGCTCCGCTGTCGAGACCCCTCTTCATGTACGCCAACAAAGAGGCGATGAAGCGGACGGAAGTGGCTGACTTTTTGAAGTTCTTCGTCTCGGAAGCGGCTCAGCCACTCGTGTCCAAGCGAGGGTTCGTCCGGATGACGGATGAGACTCGCCAAGCCATGACTGAGCGATTGGAAGCGGCTCTGAAGCCGGCTGAGGCGACAGAATCCAAGTGATGATCGTGCGGCAGATTTTCGATCTGCCCGCATCCATTGAATGTGACGTGTTGTTTCAAAACTCACCCCGCTTGTCACGGTGTGGCTCGCGGGGCTTTGTACGGGGTTCGCCACGTTGTACCTCGTGCGGATGAGGATGGTACATTTGCCAGTTTAACAGCGACCCTCTGGGGAACGCGTTGCTGGAGATGTCCAGCAACGCGTTCCCCAGAGGGTCGCTGTTAAACGAAGGAACGGGGCAATACAGAGTTGCCCAACGAAACGATGCCCAACGAGTAGTGCAAAAACCTGATTCCATCGGGGCCAGCCCGAAGGGGTGAGAACATAGCGACATCAGTCACGAGCAGAGGATCGTATTCGCCTTTCGGCGGCACCTCTTCTCGACGAATCCTTCAGGTGACAACCCGTGGCTAGCGCCGGTCCTGCTCGACGCGAACAATCAACGCCCTCGTTGCGACGAACCTTCTCGTGGCAACGCACGCGCGAACAGTTCATCCAAGGAGGACTGTTCTGCTGCGCCTTGCTGTCCATCGTGACGACGCTTTCGATCATCTACGTGCTGGTCACAGAAGCGATTGTCTCCCTCCCTCCCGACACGTCGTTCTTTCAAGAGATCGGCCTCGTTGAGTTCTTCAGTGAAACCCGCTGGACGCCGCAATACGCCGAAGAACAGCGGCACTACGGCATTCTGCCGCTGCTGTGCGGCACTCTGCTCATCACGGGGATTTCGGGGCTGATCGGCTTGCCTGCGGGGCTGATGATCGCGATCTATCTCAGCGAATACGCCACGCCACGCACGCGGTCGCTCTGCAAGCCGATGCTCGAACTGCTCGCGGGAATCCCGACCATTGTCTACGGCTACTTCGCACTCAAAGTGCTGACGCCGTTCTTCATCGTGCCGGTGTTCAAGCACACGTTCGGATTGTCGGTGGGCGGCTTCAACGCGCTGGCCGGCGGGATCGTGGTGGGGATCATGATCATCCCGATGGTCGCGTCGCTCAGTGAAGACGTGCTGCGGGCGGTCCCGAACAGTTTGCGGGAAGCCGGTTACGCTCTTGGTTCCACCAAGTTCGACGTGAGTGCCAAGATTGTCGTCCCCTCGGCGCTGTCCGGAATCTTGGCGTCGTTTCTCCTCGCACTGTCGCGTAGCATCGGTGAGACGATGGCCGTGGCCATCGCCAGCACGGGCCAACCGGCGCTCACGCTCAACCCACTCGATGCCATTCAAACGATGACGATCTTCATCGTGAACGTGATGCAGGGCGAGGTCGTGGCGGGTTCGACATTGGAGAAGAGCCTGTACGCGGTCGCGCTCGTGCTGTTCATCATCACGCTGGGAATGAACATGGTCTCGCAGATGGTTCTCGCCCGGTATCGCGAGGTGTACCAATGAACTTGCACGACGATTTCTACGAACGAAAACTGGTGCTGCGTCACCGCCTCGGGCAGGCGTTTGAATGGCTCTGCCGACTCACAACATGGCTGTCGATGGGCTTACTCGCCGTGCTGTTGCTGGGGATCGGCAGGCAGGCGTGGGGGTGGCTCACGTTCGGGTTTCTCACACGCGGAAACTCGTACATTGCCGAGGAAGCCGGGATCGTGGCGGGCTTGTGCGGTAGCCTGTGGCTGATCGGATTGACGGCCATCATGGCGGTGCCGCTCGGTGTGGGAGCGGCCGTGTATCTCGAAGAGTACGCACGGCCGACGCGACTGACAAAGTTGATTCAGCTCAACATCTCGAACCTCGCGGGTGTCCCTTCGATCGTCTACGGCATCCTCGGCTTTACGGTCTTCGTGAGGATGTTTGGACTACGCGATCGACCGGAAAAATTCGTCTGCTCGCTCGGCTTCGTCGAGTTCTCATTTGAGTTGCCACTCGGGCGAGTCGTCGTCTCGGGCGCGGCCACACTGACACTGCTCAGCCTGCCGGTCATCATCATCGCCGCTCAAGAAGCCCTTCGAGCCGTTCCGGCTTCGCTCCGCCATGCGTCTCTCGCCTTGGGAGCCACGAAATGGCAGACGGTTCGTCATCAAGTTCTCCCCGCAGCTCTCCCTGGAATTCTGACCGGCGTGATCTTGGCGCTGTCTCGTGCGCTGGGTGAGACCGCGCCCTTGCTGGTTCTCGGCGCGGCGGCACAGCTCAGCGTTGTGCCGGGACGCATCGCCGGAATCACCGACGCACTGACTCATCCCGGCAAGTTGGTTCAGGCTCCGTTTGATCAATTCACCGCGATCCCGCTACAGATTTACAGTTGGGTGAGCGACTCCAGTCGTGGGTTCGAGCATGTCTCGGCAGCCGGAATCGTCGTGCTGCTCGTGGTGCTCGTCCTGATGAACGGGACCGCGATTTTCATTCGTCAGCGGTTTCAGAAGAAGATTCGATGGTAAGGCGAGTGAAAAAAGAGAGTAGACCGGTCACTCCGAGACCGGAATCTTCGAGTCACGCAGTGACTCGTCGACATTGAAATCAGAGATTTGTTGCCGGTCACCCAAGTGTGATTCCTGCGTTCGGTTGGTTGATTCTCTCGCTTCGGGTTTTCACTTTCGGACTCCTCATGGCACTCGTGAAAGCGTTCACTCAGTTCGTCGAACCGCCGTCGTCCCCCGTGACCGATGTCGCTCAGGGAGCTGCGCCCGGCGCGCGTCCTCCCAAGCTCGAGACAGTCCAGATGGGCTTCTTCTACGGGCTCAACCAGGCATTGCGCGATGTCTCGCTGAAGATCAACGAGCGGGCCGTGACGGCACTCATCGGGCCATCGGGCTGCGGCAAGAGTACCTACCTGCGGTCGCTCAACCGCATGAATGACATCATCGAAGGGACGCGCGTTTCGGGGAAAGTGATGCTCGACGGCGAGGACATCTACGCGAAAGACGTGGACGTGGTGTCGCTCCGCAAACGAATTGGAATGGTCTTCCAAAAATCGACGCCGTTCCCCAAGTCGATCTTCGACAACGTCGCCTTCGGGCCTCGCATCGCCGGATTGACCGACAAGGCAAAACTAACGGAGATCGTCGAACAGTCGCTCCAACGCGCCGCACTCTGGAACGAGGCCAAGGATCGGCTGCGCGACTCGGCAATGGCGCTCTCGGGCGGACAGCAACAGCGACTTTGCATCGCCCGGGCGTTGGCGACGAGTCCCGAAGTCTTGCTGATGGATGAACCCGCCTCGGCACTCGACCCCGCTTCGACCTCGCGCATCGAAGACCTGATCTTTGAACTCAAGCAGAACTACACGATCGTGATCGTGACGCACAACATGCAGCAAGCGGCCCGCATCAGCGAAGTCACCGCTTTCTTTTGCATGGGGCGACTCGTCGAAGTCGGCCAGACCAAGCAACTCTTCACGAATCCGATTCAGAAGGAAACGGAAGACTACATCACGGGCCGTTTCGGCTAGCAGCCGTAGGGTAAGCGTCTCACTTGCCCGTCTTCGCTTCCCCCCGACTTCGGTTTGCCAAACCGTGCAGCCTTGAGTCCCCACAACCGACTGCAACTCCTCTCGCAAGGTTCCCCTCATGTCGATCCACCTGATCCGCGACCTCGATCATCTGCACAAGTCGGTGATGACGATGTGCGCCCGGGTCGAGGACATGATTCACGCCGCCGTTGAGGCCCTTCACAAGCCCGACTACGAACGTGCCCGCGAGGTCATTCGCCGGGACGATGAGATCGACCGCATGGATGTCGAGATCGAAGAAGAGTGCCTCAAACTTCTCGCACTGCATCAGCCGGTGGCCATCGACCTGCGCCGCATCACGTCTGTCCTGAAGATTGGCGGTGAGTTGGAGCGAGTCGCCGATCTTGGATGCAGCATCGCCGAGCGAGCCTGCGGAATCGTGAAGTGCCCCGAGATCGCCGTGCCCGACAATTTGAAGGACATGTCGCGACAAGCACTCGACATGCTCCATCGCAGCATCGACGCCTACGTCCATCTCGATGTCCGGATGGCCCGCGAGGTCTGCCTTCAGGATGATGCGATCGACAAGCTAAACCGCGAGATCATCGACGAACTGACCGGTCTCATGCAGCGTCGTTCCGACTTGATCGAGCCAGCCATTCACATGTTCTCGGCCTCGCGGCAGATCGAACGCATCGCCGACCACGCCACGAATATCGCCGAAGACGTGATCTATTTGGTCCAAGGAGAAATCGTCCGGCACCGCAATCGCGGCGACTTCCCACTCGAATCTCATGCCGTTTTAGATGGCGTCGCGACGCACTGACCAGAGACTTCGACAACACCAACCCGAAGCGTGAGTGAGGACGACAGCAACGACGATCCGTTTGGTCTCCTCGCTGACGCTTCGGGTTGGCGCGGCTCAAGCAAGTTTGCCACAAGCCTCATCGAAAGAATTCCATGACGAAGCCCAAGCTGCTGATCATTGAAGACGAACGTTCTCTGCAAGAGGTGCTGACGTACAGCTTGGAAAAAGAGGGCTTTGCCGTCAGCGTCGCTTCGGACGGGCAGGACGGCCTCCGTCGCGTCGCCGCCGAATTACCGGACATCGTGATCCTGGATCTCATGTTGCCGCTGATAGACGGGCTGGAAGTCTGCCGCCAAATCCGCAGTTCTCCACGCACCCAGGCGACTCGCATCCTGATGCTGACCGCGCGCAGTGAAGAGGTCGATGAAATCGTCGGCTTCAACATGGGGGCCGACGATTACGTCACGAAGCCCTTCAAAATCAAACCGCTCGTCCATCGCATCAAGGCGTTGCTGCGACGGTCACCCAGTGGTGAGCAATCGCGGGACACGATCGAATGCCACGGCATCACGATTGACCGCTCGAACCACGTCGCCTCGGCTGACGGAAAAGAACTCGTACTCACGCCCACGGAGTTTCGGCTGCTGTGGACCTTGGCTCACGCCCCAGGGCGTCCTTTCGGCCGCAACGAACTGATGGACCGCTGTCGTGGTGAAGATGCAAACGCGCTCGAACGAACAATCGACGTTCACGTCCGCTCGCTCCGACAAAAACTCGGCAAGCTCGACGTGCTGATCGAAACGGTGCGCGGCATTGGCTACCGATTTCGCAATGAAACAAACGCGGGCTAATCCGAGCGGCAAGAAAATGCGTATCCAAAGCGTACCCATCGAAGCCTGACGCGCAAGCGAAGGATGCTCGACACCCCAAGCTTCGCTTGCGAGTTTTGAAGTTGCGCTGTTTCGATTCTTGGAAGGCTCCCCACCGACCTCGCGCCGGTCGAAGCCATGATTGACAGCTAGAAACGACAACACAGTGAGGCTCCGGCCCCCGCCGAGCGACACGCAACGGGGCTTGGTTCGCTATTTGGCTCAAACAACGCAACTTCAAAACTTGCGAGTCAGGCTTCCATTACCGGTATGACGACTTCTGCCGCTTGCCTAATCACCGACAGAACTCCTGCGACTGCGGCCATCAACTCGCGTCGCGGTATTCGCGCTGCTCAAACGAGACAAGTCCCGCCAACAGCAGCACCGCGATCGCCGCCGTCAACGTGATCGTGGCCGTTGTTCCCGAGACCGGCAGAAACATTTCTCGCGCGACGCGGCCGAGCGGCCCGAGGTTCAGATCGCCTCCCGCGTCGTAGACCATGCAGCGCACATAGAACGCCACCGAGACCCGCTTCACTATCCCCGGCAAGTTCCCGAACAGCACTTCGAGGAAGAACCAGTAGACCAGCGAGATGATCGTGCCGTGACGAAAGAGCGCCCCGACGAGCAGAAACAGACTGGCATAAGCCAACCCACCCAGCAGGCTCGCCGGAAGGAAGACTGCAAACAGGTTTCGCCCCGATGCCCCCGCCAACTGGCACATGATGAACAACGTCGCGGTCGTCCATCCCGCGACAAGACTCAAGCCCGCAAGACCCTTCATCAAGTAGACCAGCGGCCGTGGCAGCGACGTGATCAACAGATACACCAGCGTCCGATCTTCCCGCTCACCACCGACCCCCGACGCGCCGTAACAGATCGCGAAGATCGGCATCAGGAACGCGATGAAGGTCGGTACCAGCACTTGCTCCGCCAGCTTCTTGCTCGTCGGATTCGATTGCCGCGACCACGCCAGCACGATCAATACGCACAGCGTGACCAAGGCCAAGCTCGCCAAAGTCTGTCGCGAAAAGAACTGCCGCCGCAATGTCAGAGCGAACAGGTGGCGACAGGCCGAAACCGTGGAGCGGGCTGAGTTCACAAGGGTCTCCGTTCTGGCATCGGCATCTCGGGCTCAAACATCACCCATCACGAGACGTCGCACGAACGGATCGTGCAGTCCCGTGGCGACGTAGCTCGACACCGAGAAGTCGTGTCCGGCCGTGTGTTCGTGGGGAACCGAGACCACGAACGCACCGGCTGCGGCACCGGCGCGCGTGCCCGTTTGAGTGTCCTCCAACACGAGCATCTCGGTCGGATGAACGCCCAGTTGTTCGGCCGCTTTGAGGTAAATCTCGGGGTGCGGTTTGCCATGCGTCACGCTTTCAGCGGTCAGTTGCAGCGGGAAGCGGTGCGACAGATTGAACCGCCCGAAGATGTCGTCGAGGTAATCGCGTGGCGACGACGTGGCGACTCCTTTGGGAAGACCAAGCGACTCGACGAGTTCCAACAACTCGAACAGTCCCGGCATCGGTTGCAGCTTCGTGTCGAGCAACTCGTGGAAGATGACCCGCGATTCGGCGAGCAGTTCGGCCGGGCCTTCGGTCAGCCCGAGATGGTCGATCAGTCCTTGAAACGACTCCAGTGGCCGACGCCCCAGCATCGCATCCATCGCCCCGCGCGACATGGCCAGCCCGCGTCGCTGCAGCAGCACATCGGCGGACTCGTAGAAGACGTGTTCGGTATTGAACATCAGACCGTCGAGGTCAAAGCAAACGGCGCGGATCGTGGGAAGAGGCATGGTAAGAAGCCGCTCTGAGAGTTTGTGTGTCTTGGGCGTCAGCCCGCATTACGTTCGGATGATTCGGTTCGTCGTTCGCCCTCTGAGCGGGGCGGCGTCAGCGCAATGGCACTTACTTTACTGAGCGACATGGCGCTAGCCGTCGGTTTTTCATTTGAAAATACACCGGCGGCTAGCGCCATGCCGCTCACAGAAATCTAAAGTAAGTGCCATTGGGCTGACGCCGTCTCGCTCAGAGGGAACAAGAGAGCTAACGCCCAAGAGTCGGCGGCTTCATACCGCGATAGCTCAGGTCGAGGATTTCCATCGGGTGAGCAACCCAGATTGGCTTCTCGGCCTGACGGAGAGCCGCTTGGATTTGAAGCGAGCAGCCCGCGTTCCCCATGATGACGGCGGTGGCTCCCGTCGCGACGATGTTCTTCAGCTTGCGGTCGGCCAGACGGTCGGCCATCTCGCCCTCGGTGAGGTTGTAGCTGCCAGCGGCTCCGCAGCAGATTTCGGACTCAGCGAGCGGCACGAGCTTCAAGCCGGGGACGAGAGCCAGCAGGTCGCGCGGCTGTTCGCGAATCCTCTGCGCGTGGCAGAGATGACAGGCGTCGTGATAGGTCGCGGTCAGAGGGATCTCGCCCTTCGGAGCAATCGGGCCGAGTGCCGCCAGAAACTCGGAGACGTCTTTCACCTTGTGAGCGAACCGTTCGAGAGTCTGTCGCAACACGGTGTCGCCCTTGGCCAGCTCCTCGCCCATGTGTCCGTAGTCCTTCAACATCGAACCGCAGCCCGCGACGTTGATGATCACTGCGTCGAGGTCTTCGCTCAGCAGTGACTCCGCATTCGTGCGGGCCAGTTGCAGAGCCGGTTCGCCCGCGCCGCTGTGATAGTGAATGGCTCCGCAGCAGACCTGACTGCGCGGGACGACGACCTCGCACCCGTTCTGTTGCAACACGCGAGCCGTCGCCCAATTGACGTGATGAAACATCGCATCGGCCACGCACCCGGTGAACAGCGCCACGCGAGCACGCTTCGGCCCGATGGCTGGCAAGAACTCGGGCAATTGAGCCTCGCGAGCGACCAGCGGCGGCAGCAGCCTCTGCATCCGACGGAGCTTTTCCGGCAACAGTTTCGTCAAACCGATCCGCTCGGCCAGCTTGTCGATCCCCGTCATCTGCATCAGCTTCGCGGGAGCCAACGCCCACCGCAGCCGCTTCGGGTACGGGAACATTCCGTACAGGATGTACTTCTCGAACCAACCGGCCTTGCGTGGCTTGGCCGCTGCGCCCGTCGTCGTCAGTCCCCCGTTGGCCGCATGCTGCTGCATCTCGACGCGAAACGGTTCGATCAGCCGCCCGTATTGGACTCCCGACGGACACGCGGTCTCGCACGCGCGACAATCAAGACACAGATCGAGATGCCGCGTCACAGTCTCGGTCAGCTCAAGCCGTCCATCGGTCACGGCCCTCATCAAATAGATGCGGCCGCGCGGCGAGTTGTTCTCGTTGCCCGTCTCCAAGTACGTCGGACACGCCGCCGTACAGAGACCGCAATGAACACAGTCGAGAAACTTTTCGTAGTCGATCCCACTGCCGACTCGCGGCGCGGGCGTGGTCGGTACGAGAGACTGAAGTGGAGAGACGGTTTCGATCATCGCGTTGGTCATTGCGGCATCTTGTTCCATCGCTCGATCCTGCCATCAGAATAATTGCAGGCGGAGAGATGGCTAGGGTAAGGGGACTTCGTTATGCAGAGCCTCAGTCAGGTTGTTCTGTGTATTCAAACCATTCGCAAACGGAGCCTTCCCGCATTGCAATCCGCAGCCCTGATTGATGTCGGACTTCCCAGTTCGCTCCATCGCGAGTGGAGTGAGCGAATGTTCGTAATTTGTAGCTGCCGTCAAATGTTAATAACAGATCGAGGATTGGCGCACCGACTGCAATGTCAGCGAGGCGGCGTCCCCGAATCTCGTTCAGTTGGTCTAGTATCGGACTGGCCGCGTCCATGGATTCGGGCGTATCGAATGACCCAACGATAGGTATGCCTGCAAGTTCAAGTCTCCATGCAGGCTCGATGTGCATGCGCCATTCGGAAAGTTTCGTTTCGGAGGATCGATGTCCCAAATAGAGAATCAAGCTGCCGCCAACAATCAGACGCAAGTCAATGCATTGCAATCCAGTCAGTGGCTTCAGCTTGTCGTCTAGTTCCATACGATTCCTTGAATGCCTAACAGCCAATAGCCTTGCTTGTGCGTCCGGCGAATTTCTAGATTGCGGATTCTATCGTGACTCGACCCCGTCCACGAACAACCCCGGATTGAGCAACCCATGCGGGTCGAGCTTCTGTTTGAGTTGCCTCATCAGCGGCCACGTCGGTTCGGGGGCGCCGCACATCGGGAGGAGCGGTTGCCATTCGGGGTCGCAGTGCAGGACGTGCAGGTTGCCGTTTGATGAGCGAGCGGCCTGGCGAAGCTCGTTCAGGATTGTGGTCGTCTCGTCTACGGTGGCCGCGCTCTCGGGGAGCTGCCCGATCACGATGCCGTTCGCGACGTGAGCCTGCACCGCGACGTTGAGCTTCGTCGCTCGTTCGAGGAACGCCACGCATTGCGATGGTCGGACATTGGCTTGAAACGTGAGCGGGTCGTCGGCGCAGGTCTGGAACTCGGTGAGAGCCTGCCACATCGCAGCCGCTTCGGGGTCGGAGACGACGTTGCTCGATGTCACGCCGAACGGAGCCACCTCGCGCCGCAGGGTCTCGACCTGCCAATCGACTTCGCGTTTCGAGCCTTCCACGCCGAGGCACAGCACCGGCGCTGTGACCGTCAATTCACACCGGGATGACGCCGCGATGAGACTCGCCGCCGCCGGGTTCAGCACTTCGACGGCAACCGGCCGCGCATCGGAGATCAACAAGCGTTCGAGCGCACGGTCGATGTCGGCGAGCGACGCGAACGAACTCCACAACAAGGCCGATGTCTCGGCCAGCGGCCTCAGTTTCAACGTCACCTGCGTGATGATGGCCAGCGTCCCGCGTGAGCCAACCAACAGCTTGCAGATGTCGTAACCCGCCACATTCTTGACGACGCGGCCTCCCGCCTTGAACGCTCGCCCGTGCGCGTCCACCGCCGAGATGCCGATCACGAAGTCTCGAAACGTTCCGTGCCCGAACCGGCGCGGGCCACTCGTGTTCGTCGCCAACGCGCCGCCAAGTGTCGCTCGCCCCGCCTGAGCAATGTCGATCGGAAGCCGCTGTCGTTCGGAGGCGAGCGTCGCTTGAAGCTCGTCCATCCGCATCCCTGCCTCAACGGTGATCGTCATGTCTCGAGCCGGGTAATCGACGACGCGGCCCAGCCCCGACATCGCGATGACCGTCTGAGCCTCATCCGCCTTGAAGCCGTAATGCAGCGCCGTCCGCCCCCCCACGGGAGAAAGCGTCCGCTTATCGCCAACCGCATTCTCAGCCACAAAGCGGGCGAGTTCGGATTGAGTCGTCGGTGTAAATTCGGCCGTCATTCAAAACCATTCAAACTGGAATACAGAGGAGTTGGGAACACGGATCGCTACTAATTCTCGCGAATCAAAAACCAGAAAGACATTCTCTTACTCATTAGCGAAGATCAGTGCGGATTAGTGTTCCAATGTCTTTCGCTTTTACTCTCACATCGCCGCCCGTCGGCCGGGCTTGATGCGGGGCATCGCTTCGTTGCCGCAGCCTGCTGACGTGGGGAGCATCTTGCCGGGGCTGCATCTTCCGGTGGGGTTGAAGCAGTCGCGGATGGTGCCCATGACAGCGAGGTCTTCGGCAGCAAACAACTTGTCCATGAAGCTGATCTTTTCGACGCCGATGCCGTGTTCGCCGGTCACGCTGCCGCCGAGTTCGATGCATTTGCCGAGGATCTCGTCGCTCGCTTCGAGGACTCGTTTGACCTGTTCGGTGTCGCGTTCGTCGAACAGCAGGATCGGGTGGATGTTGCCGTCTCCCGCGTGAAAGACGTTGACGATGCGGAGACCGTGTCGCTGCCCGCACGCGATGATGAACTCCAGAATCTCCGGCAGCTTGGTGCGTGGAACAACGCCGTCCTGAGTGCAGTAGCTCGGACTGAGTCGGCCGATCGCGCCGAATGCCTGCTTGCGACACTTCCAGAGCAGCAGCCGTTCCTTCTGCGTGTTCGCCTGCCTCACTTCGCGGGCACCGCTTTGCGTGCAGAGGGCGCTGATCCGCTGAGCCTCTTCATCGACGGCGACTTCGAGACCATCGACCTCAATGAGTAAGACGGCTCCGGCATCGAGCGGGAAGCCGAAATGAAACGCCTGTTCGACGGCACTGACGATCCCCTGATCCATCATTTCGAGAGCAGCGGGAACGATGCCGGCTCCGATGATTTCGCTGATCGCCTTCGTGGCATCGGACACGGTCTCGAAGATGCCGAGCATCGTGCGATAGGCCGCCGGATCGCGCGTCAGCCGAACGATGACCTTCGTCGCGATGCCGAGCGTCCCTTCGTTGCCGACGAACAGGCCAGTCAGATCGTAACCGGGCGAGTCCTCCGTCACTCCGCCCAACTGAGCGATGCTGCCATCGGGCATGACGACCTCAGCCCCGAGGACGTGGTTCACCGTGACGCCGTACTTCAGCGTGTGCGGCCCGCCCGAGTTGGTCGCGAAGTTACCGCCGATCGTGCAGGCTCCTTGGCTCGACGGATCGGGAGCGTAGTGATAGCCGCTCCCCTTCAGATGGTTCGTCAGATGGACGTTGACGAGACCCGGTTCGACGATGGCGTACCGGTCGCGATAGTTCACCTCAATGATCTGCTTCATCCGGGTGAGGGCGATCATCACTCCACCGCCGATGGGCAGGCAACCCCCCGCGAGACTCGTCCCCGCCCCGCGCGGCACGAAGGGAACGTCGAACTCGTGGCACAGCTTGACGATCGCCACGACCTGTTCAGTCGAGGTGGGAAAGACGACCACGTCGGGACACTTCTTCTCAACGACGTAGCCATCACACTCATAGACGAGCAGTTGCTCGGGTTTGCAGAGCAACCCTTCGTCACCGACGACCTCTCGCAAGCGATTGAGCAACGAGGAAACCCTCGCGGGTGTGTCGTTGCTCGATGTGGCGGCCATCGGCGTGCGAGGCACCTCTTTCAGAACAGCAGTCATGAGTGAACACGCGTCCTCAACGGGAGATTCGTTTCAAAATGGGGCCGCATTCTAGGGGTGAAGTTCTCGCGCCGCCATTCGCCACTCGATCAACTTCGCCCATCTGAAAAACCTACCCGCAAACTCACCTCTCGCCACAGCCTTGCGGGTAGAGGGGGTTGGGAGTGATGAGGGCTTGGGTAGGCTCTGTAAATTCTCGGCCAAGACCGTTTCGTTTAACCGCGTGGGCAACGCGGTTAAACGAAACAAACATCTCACTGACGGCCGCGTGAGATGTTTGGCACTAATGTTGAGAACTCATTCCGGCGTCTCAACCAGCTTGATGTTTCGGAACGCGAGGTCGGTCGTCGGGTCGTGGCCTTGCAGGCTGAAGTGGCCCGGCTTGAGGCGTTGGCCTTCGCGCGGGTTGTCGTTCGGTTTGCGGTCGTCGGTCCAGTCGATGACCTGCACGCCGTCGATCCACGAGGTGAAGTGAGGTCCGTCGGAGACGAGCATCGCGGTGAACCAGGCGCGGTCGTTCGAGATCACGCGCCGCGCCGACACTCGTTTGAAGATCGCTCCCGTGCCGTGGTCGTCGGGTTGAGTCCGGTCGCCGTTCTTGAAGCCGCTTTGAATTTGGAACTCGTAGCCGTGTGAGGGAGCTTTCTCGGTCCCTTCCATCGCGCGGAAGAAGACTCCGCTGTTGAGCTTGTCGCCGTTGGTGATCGCTTCAAACTGGAAGACGAAGTTGCCCGCGGTCCTTTCCGTTTCGAGGAAACCTCGTCCGCCGGTGACGTGGATCGTGGCGTCTTTCACGACGAACTTGCTCTGACCGCCGGGGACTTCGCGCCAGCCCTTGAGCGACTCACCGTCGAACAGCGGCTGCGTGCCGAGTGGCTTAAGATAGACGTTGCGGAACTCGATCTTCCCCTCGCGGAACTGCAAGCCGATGTGACCGGTCTTCAGCGGCTTGTCGGTCGCGTCGGTGAAGTCGAGGACCGGCTTGCCATCCATCTGGACAACGACCTTCGGTCCTTCGACACGGACGTGGTACGAGTGCCATTCGCCGCCGCTCACGACGGGTGTTTCCGGCTTGGCTCGTTTGACGAGACTCCCCGTGAGAAAACCCGACGGATGCTCGTCGCACATGTTGAGTTCATAGCAATCGACTCCCGGATCGGTCGGCTTCATCGGCGTCCTCAAGAAAACGCCGCTGTTGCCTCCGGTCGCGAGCTTGAAGTCACAGCGCAGCTCATAGTCAGCGAAGCGACTCGTCGTGCAGAGCAGTCCCGACTCACCCGCCTCAGCCGAGACCACGCCGTCCGTCACCGACCACGCGACATCGTTATTGGCCTTCCACCCGAAGAGCGTCCGCCCATCGAAGAGCCTCACCCAACCCGCTTCGAGTTCTTCCCGTTTCAGCCAGTTGTGCCCGTCGGCGGTTGGCTCTTCAAGTGCGGGGACGGAAGTCGCTGGAGCCGTCTCGGCTTTGTCAGCCTTCGCAACTTCGACGGGCTTCTGCATCTCAGCGGCTGGGGAAGCAACGGCGGGAGCTGCGGTGTGAGGCTTCACAGGATTCGTGCCGGGAACTTCGGAGCCGCAGCCGAGCAGCATTGCGATGATCAAGGAAACCGAGCGTGTCAAACGGGGCATGAAGTGTTCCAAAGAATGCAGTGATGAGGGATGCGGCGAGTGTCTGGATTCGTCGGACGCACACTAACCCGAAGCGTGAGCGAGGACGAGACTGAGACCGACCAGCCATTCCTGACGTTTCCGACAAAAGTCGAAATCAGACGAATTGAGGCCGTAGTCCGGCCCCCTTGGTCCGGACGATGCGCTGCGATTGCAGAGCATACTGTTGCTCGCCTGCGCGAGGTCTCGTCCGGACCAAGGGGCCCGGACTACGGCTGCGAATTCTGTCGGAAACGCCATTCCTCGCTCACGCTTCGGGGTGGTGTGCGCCCGGCCGTCAGATCTCGACACTCGCGTCACATCCCACCGTGATGATCGTGTTCGTGCAATTTGGCGGCGGCGGATTGTCGGGCGGCGGCGTGGAGTTCGAGTTCGGCTTCCAGTTGGTGGCGTTGGAGATCGACGGCTTCGTCGAACTTTTGGAGGACGTTCAACGCTTTGTCCTTCGAGGTCACGAGGCCGATCAACAGGTATTGCCCGATCGCCATCCCATAGCAAATCCAGCCGATCTCACCCGAATAAATCACGGTGAGTATCGCGAAGACGGGTGACGACCGGTTGAGATGTTGGCAGGCCAAGCCCTTCAGAAGTTGAGGCAAATAGCGAACGAGGCTCCAGACCACGCGGCCGCGTTCGATTTTCGGAGCCTGCGGGCCGGGATAGATCAGCGCGAACAAGGATTGGTCTGGCATCCCTTCGATCACGCCGATTGCCAACAATAGCCGTCCCGCCATGAACAACAGATCGCGTTGATCGCGAACCTCTTGACTCACCCAACTGAAGACGAGTGACTCCATGTTCTTCGTCGCGAGCAACAGCAGCAGCGTCCCGCGAAACCATTGTTCGAGATCTTTCTCCAGTTCCTCATCGAGTTCCTGCACCTTGACGACGCGGCGCACAAACAGCCGAAAAATCGGGATGGCGACGAAGCCCAGAAACAACCGGACGATCGGCTTCAGCAGCGGCTGAAGCAATCGCGTCGGCATCAGAAAGTTCATCAACTCAAGCACGTCGATCCCTCAACACACACTCACTCTCACGCAACCGGAGTCCGCCGGATTACCCGAACAGATCGAGCAGCGGTTCTCCGGTCGAGAGCGGGCGGGTGAAGCCATCTCTTCCGAGTCGCATGTCCAGCGGAACGCCCAGCGAATGGAAGATCGTGGCACCGAGGTCTTGGGGACGAACGGGGCGATCCTTCACATAGGCACCGTGCTTGTCGGTCTCACCGTAGACTCGACCGCCGCGAATGCCGCCGCCGGCGACGATCGTCGAGAAGCAGGCGGGCCAATGTTGGCGACCGGGGTTGGCCGCGCCGTTCTGGTTGATGTTCGGCGTGCGACCGAACTCACCGGTGACGACCACCATCGTGTTTTCTAGGATGCCGCGATCGTGCAGATCGGTCAGCAGTGCGGACAGACCTTCGTCAAGACAAGGGAGACACCAGCCCATGCCGTACGATCCGCTGCCGAAGGCGTTGCCCATGCCCATCTCGCCGCCGTGCATGTCCCAGCTTGAGGCGGGAGGTCCGCCGCCGCCGTTTGGAGACGGGCCGGTCCAGCCATTGACCGTGACGAAGCCGACGCCCGACTCGATCAGTCGTCGCGCGAGTAATAAGTTCTGTCCGAGCGGGTGCATTCCGTAGCGGTCTCGCACCGCTTGGGGTTCGCGATGCAATTCAAACGGTTCGCGTCCTTCCGAGCCGCTCGTCAAATCGAAGGCTCGGCCGTGAAGCTCCTGCCAGTCGGTGGTCGCTCGGTGCCGTGCGACATCGTCCGCCGAAGGACTGAGTCCGTTGAGCAACCGGCGGCGATCTTGCATTCGGCCGGTCGTGACTGCGGCGATCAATTCATCCGGCGGCGTGAACTTCTCCATCGCCGGATGATTCGTCGCGGAGCCGACAAACAACGGGCTGTGCATCATGCCGAGATGCCCGCCGTTCCCGATGTTGACCGCGCAGAAGACGGGATCGCCGACGCATTTGATCAGCCAGACATACGGCGCGATGCTGCGATCGTCCGGACGTGCCCGCGACAGGATCGATCCGATGTAAGGTGCGTCGAGCGGGGCCTCCGCCTGACCGCTCAGCAGATGGTGCATCGCGTCGAAGTGGTTGCTGATGTTGCCGACATGCGTCATCGACCTGATCAGCGTGATGTGGTCGGTCAGCTTCGCCAGCCGAGTGTGCATCTCGTTGATGTTCATCCCCGGCACCGCCGTCGCGATCGGTGAGTACGGCCCGCGAATCGTGTCGGGGGCGTCCGGCTTCAAATCCCACGTGTCGATGTGACTCGGCCCACCACACAACAAAATAAAGATGCACGACTTTTTCGCGGCTCCCTTGCCGAGGCCGCGTCGCGGATCGACTCCCGCCGCGACCATGCCGGGCATCCCCATCGGCAAGGCCCCGATTCCCGCCGCCTGCAACATCTGGCGGCGAGAAAACATGGCGGTCGGATCAGACGCGGTGTTCGTTGGACGGTTCATTGATTGTCCCTCAGCTAGTGACCAAGCGGAGATTTCCCTCCGCGTGAGTTTGGACTGGAAAGTCTTATCGGCCCGAGATGGTATCGAGAGTGAGAAACGAAACAACACCAACCGATGGTTCGTGGCGGGTCAGTTTGATGCGGCATCTGTGCGAGCAACGTGATTCTCGGGCGTAAGCCCTCTCGCCTTTTCGGAGCGGGGCGGCGTAAGCCCCTTGGCATTTCGCGGGTTGGGTAGCGGGCTGACGCCCAAGTACCAGGGTGCCTCACGCCCCCCGCTCCGAATGAAATCGGACGCGTGCCATTCAATCTGACCCAATTACCCGATGGTCGGTTGAGGCCTCACTTCCAAAAGTCCTGACTGCGAGCCCGTTAATCTCCAGCAGGCTTCTGCGGTCTCCACTTCGATCAACACTGGCACTTCCGCCACGGAGGCGGATTACTCGGGAGCAAGCATGATGACCACGACCTGCCGTCGGGCTGATCGGACACTGACCACATCGCTTCGCACAGGGGCGAATCAACCAGAGGCGACGCCTCGAACCGCAAAAACCATGATCGTGACTCGACCTCTCGGCGTTCCCGGAGCGGAGTTGAAGCCGACTCGATGTCCGTCACGGCAACGCCGCTCCCCGGAGTTGTTGGCTCGCGTGCGAGACTGGGTCGAGCGTGAGATTGCGTTCGTCGATCACCCGCTCTTTCACGAAGGCAATTCCACCGCGAGGCTCGCCGCGTTGCGACCGGCTTCACTCGACCAGACTCAACACGCGACCAAGCTCGAACCCGGCTTGGCGTTTGTCTCGGCGATGGTCGAGATGCCGCTGCTGTCGATCGAGGAAGAGGTTTATCTGTTCTCGCGAATGAACTTCCTGAAGTGGCACGCGGAACAGAACCGTCGGCGGTTGAGCTTGAACCGCCCCGATGAGGCACTCGTCGAACGAATCGAGTCCGGCCTGCGTGAGGCAAACGACGTGAGGAACCAGATCGTGCGGAGCAATCTGCGGCTCGTGGTGGCTCTGTCAAAGAAGCTGTCGGGGGTGAAACAACCGGGCGCGATCGACCAGATGTCGGAACTCATCAGCGAAGGGACACTGCCGCTGATTCGGTCGGTCGAACTGTTCGACATCAGCCTCGGCAATCGCTTCAGCACGTATGCGACGTGGGCCGTTCGCAACCAAATGTTCCGGTTCTTGAAGCGACGCCAATCGCGGTTCGACTCAGCGGTCGGCGAAGACGATCGTTGGACCAGTCGTCTCGTCGATAACCGCGTTTATCCCGAAGACGACGAACGGCAGGCGGCTCACCACGTTGAAGCCGTGCAACGGCTGCTGTCTCAACTATCGGAACGCGAGCGGTTCGTCGTCGCCGCGCGGTTCGGACTCGACGGCCAGCCTCAAGGACAAAGCCTGCATGACATCGCGACCCTGATGGGCCTCAGTAAAGAACGAGTCCGCCAGATCGTGATCGCGTCTCTGGAAAAGTTGCAGGGGTTCGCCCAAGTGAGTGGGATCGAGTGACGGCATACTTCACGCGGCCTCCTGTAAACAGGTTTGCTTCGTTTAACCGCGTGGGCAATGGCCCGCGCGTTTAGCGTCGTTGGAGGCCGTGTTGCCGCATTCGCGCGGCACGTGGCCTGCGCGGTTCAACGAGGCTGTTTGGGCCGTACAAGGCTTCAATGACGATCCTCGGTATTCGCACAAAGAATGTTCTCTCTCATGGAAATCTTCCAATGTCGGGTGGCTCTCCCTGCATCGGCCGAAGCTTCAATTGGCACGCTCGGCCCGGTGCTTTTCAGCGGCTCGTCCCTCCGTGGGAGCAGATCAAACGGGTGTCTCACACGGGCGGGTTTGAGGACCGGGCGCGGGTAGAGCGGCAAGTGCGAATTGGCCCTTTACGAAGCGTTGGATCGCTGAGCATCGCGTTTCGTGCCGGGACGGCGGTTTCAGGACGTGCGGGTCGGCGGTCCGTTTGCTGATTTCGAGCACACGCATAGAATCTCGCCGCTCACCGCGCAGTCGTGCGAATTGCAAGATCACATCGAGTATGTTCTGCCGCCGGGAAAATTGGGCCGCGGCTGTGGCGGACGGTTTGTGAGGCACAAGCTGGAACTGACGTTTCGCTATCAGCACACCACCACAATGAACGACATCCGGGCACAGGCCCCTTATGAAGGACGACCGACAATGAAAGTACTAGTGACGGGTGCGACGGGGCTGATCGGTTCGGTGCTCTGTCCGTTTCTGACCACGGGCGGTCACGATGTCTATCGTCTCACACGATCAAACCCGACCGAGCCGAACGATATCTCATGGACGCCCGAGCGTGGCGACCTCCCCAAGGCGCGACTCGAAGGACTCGATGCCGTCGTGCATTTGGCGGGAGAGAACATTGCGGGTGCGCGCTGGAGCGAGAAGGTCAAAGCCCGACTGCGCAGCAGCCGGATCGAAGGGACGAAGTTGCTGTGTGAATCGCTCGCGCAGTTGCAACGCCCGCCGAAGACGCTGGTCTGCGCCTCGGCCATCGGTTTCTACGGCGATCGCGGAGCCGACCTGTTGAACGAATCGGCCCAAGCGGGAACGGGCTTTCTTGCTGATCTCTGTCGTGACTGGGAAGCGGCGACCGAACCGGCGCGCGCGATGGGGATTCGCGTCGTCAACCTGCGGATCGGCGTGGTCCTGAGCACGAAGGGGGGGGGCTTGGCCGCAATGCTGACTCCGTTCAGGTTCGGGGCAGGAGGAGTCGTGGGGAGCGGCCGCCAGTTCTGGAGCTGGATCGCGATTGATGACGTGGTCGGCTCGATCCATCACTGCCTGATGAATGATCGGATGTCTGGCCCCGTCAATGCGACGGCACCGAATCCCGCCACGAACTACGACTTAACGAAGACGCTCGGCCGAGTCCTCGGTCGCCCGACGATCCTACCGATGCCCGGGTGGGCTGCGCGGTTGGCGTTGGGTGAGATGGCCAACGACCTGTTGCTCGGCAGCGCCCGCGTGATGCCGAACCGATTGAGCGAGTCGGGCTACCAATTCCAGTTTCCAACGCTGGAAGGATCGCTGCGGCACTTGCTGGGGACGTGAACAAACCGCCTCGCAATGTCGCTCCCTCGGCGTCACTCAAACCGTTCATCAGCGAATGGATGCAGGAAGCTGGGGAGCTTCTCTTTGGGGAGTGCCTCGAGCAGGAACTCGGCCATGCGGAAGTCGTCGTGGTTGGTGAGCTTGATGTTTAGCGGCGAGCCTTCGACGACATGGACTGCATGGCCGAACTGTTCGATGAGTTGTGCTTCGTCGGTCGGCTGCGACGTGCCGCGCTGCGCGTAGGCATCGAGCAACAGTTGTCGCCGAAAGACCTGCGGTGTTTGAGCGGCCCAGAGCTTGGCTCGTGAGACGGTCTCCTCGATTTGACCGCTCGCATCGACACGCTTGAGCGTGCTGGTCACGGGCGTCGCGAGTAACGCGGCTCCGTGCTGTTCGGCCGCGCGGAAGACGCGGTCGATCCACGCCTTGGCGATCAGCGGCCGAGCCGCATCGTGGACGGCGACGAAGTCCACGTCGGCGCGAACCCGCGCGAGAGCATTGCAGACTGAATCGGCTCGCTCGGCTCCGCCCGCCACGATCTCGATCTCCATGAACGCGAGGTTCGGGCGAAACTTTTCCTTAAACCATCCAATATCCTCGGGCGAGACGACAAGAATCGTCTGGACCACGTCGTCGCGATTGACGAAGGCGTCGGCCGTGCGAACCCAGACCGGTCGCCCCTTCAACTCGACGAAGACTTTTTTCTTCGACTGCTCGGCCACGAACAGATTCGATTGTTGAGCGGCAAACCGACTGCTCTTGCCAGCGGCAGGCAATATGACAGCGAACTTGGGCATGGTGCATCCTCGTGGTCGGTCAACTTGAGTTGATGAGGTTTCGTTGTTTAGGAACGGGGCCGCAATCACTTCCCGAGTGTGACTGGGGTCGGCGCGTCGCGGCCCCCAGCGAAGCGGGATGCCCCCCCAATCTGGGGGCGGCGAAGCGCCGACCCCAGCCACACAAGTTTGAGTTCGGGAAGTGATTGCGGCCCCGCTCCCTAGAGCCAATGCAAAGCACGCTCTGGCCGCGCTGCACCGTGCGGGCATCAAACGCATCGTGTCATGCTGACGGGTGATAATCCGTCGGCCGCCGCTTCCGTCGCCGTCGCTGTGGGTGTTGACCGTGAAGTCGGACCGTTCATCGGAACCGTGGTCTCTCAACACATCCTGTGTTCGAGAACAGCCGCTGTTGATTGAAGGTCACACCTAATCGCAATACGGCGGAAATCTATACGTGGAAATCGTTTAGGGCAACCGGCGTGGTGCGAGGCCGCCTGCCCCGACGTTGCCAATTTGCCACAGACACAGATATTCGCGCCATCGCGCATATTGAAATGTGACACAGATAATCGCGCCAAGCGGCATATAAAAACCTGACACGGAATGACCCGCCATTTTTTGTGATTACCATTCGAAAATGATGGAGTTTCTCGATCACCCCCCTCTTATATTGCCCAGTGTGTCGAGCGCCCAGTTTGTCGGGCGCCTAGTTTGTTGGGCGCCCAGTGTGTCGGGCGCCCAGTTTGTCGGGCGCCCAGTGTGTCGGGCCACGACGTACTTAAACAAGAGTGATATAGAAACATCGCAAGGAATGAGTCTTAACATGGCTAGGTCTGGATCGAACGAAAATGAAAAGCGGCCCGTGTCGCGCAGAGACGCTCTTCGGCTTGGAGCATCAGCTCTGGCGGCAACGGCTTTTGTGGGAGTCGGCAGTCACGAATCGATCGCGGCCAAGGGCGGCAAGGGCGGAGGGGGCGGAGAAACTGATGCGACCGCAAAGTTGGGCGCTGGCAATGGCCCGACGACGCCATTTAAGTTCGTGCCATTTACTCAGAACCTGCCGATCCCTCCCATCAAGCAGCCGCTCAGCGTGGGCACTCCGCCTGCGGGCTTCGTTCCGGGCGATGTCTTCCACGGAATCGCTCCCGAGTATTTCGGCGGAAACGGTTTCGATCGATCGGCCTACGAACTGTTCCCGATGAAGTTCTACGACTTGTGCATGAAACGCGGGGTGCAACAGATTATTGCCGGTGTCAACACGCCGATCATGGGGTATGACGGCATGTGGCCGGGTCCGACCTTCAAGAGCCGCGTCGGCGAACCGTGTATTGTTCGGGCGAATAACGAGCTCGACGAGGAACAGGGGATTCACCTG
>CAMAYU010000001.1 GCA_945862235.1 Schlesneria paludicola DSM 18645 | reverse complement strand
GTGAACGAGGGCGTCGATAGACTTCGCCCTCGTTCACACTTCGGGTTAGTGCCGGTAAGACAACTCTTGCCGAGCGCTGACAACAAGGGAGTGTGCCGTGCCGTGGATCCGCAAAACATCCGTCAAGCTGACAGCGTGGACCTTCGCGTCTCTTCCCTTGGCATGGTCCATCGTCGTGCATTCCGGAGCCGCTCCGGTACCAATGTCGATTTCCGTTCCAGACCGGCCCGCACTCACATTTCGTCAGTACGCTGTCGATCTGGGTCCAATTCAGCCGACGGTTGAGGCCCGCGGCACGTTCGTCTTCGTCAATCGTGGACGCTCTCCGATTGAGAACCTTGAGGTCGCTCCCAGCTGCAGTTGCCTCGTCCCGCGACTCGACAAAAAACGCTTCGAGCCGGGCGAAGAGGGTCGCCTCGTGCTGCGAGTTCAGCCCGCCAACGAGTCCTCCGGGCGCAAAGAACTGTTCGCCGATGTCACGTACAACGATCCCGAACCGCGACAGGTTCGACTGACCTTCAAGCTCGAAATCCCCGAACGCCAAATGACGGTGACGCCTCCCGCACTGATGGTCTTTCATCCCGAAGGAAGCGATCCGACCGAAGCGACGTTCATCGTGGCCGATGGTCGCAAGACACCGTTCGAGATCACGGACGTTCAGGCCACGTCGGACCTCGTTTCGACCGACATCGGCGAACGCCAGTTGACGCCCGAAGGAGTCTGGCAGCAAACGATCAAGGTCACGGTGCAAGGCGATCTCCCGCACGGACGCAACCAAGTCCTGCTCCGCATTCGGACGACGGACAAGAACGTCGCCGAATTGCGAGTCCCCTTGATGCTGCAAGGTCCGGTCGATCCCAACGCCACCGAAGACCACGAGCATCCGCATGGAACGATCGTTCAGCCCGTGACTCCGCTCGAACCGCAGCGTTGATCCGTCATGGCCGACACCCACCCGAAGCGTGAGCGAGGATGTGAGCGGCTACGCCGTTTTTACTCCTCGCTCACGCTTCGAGTGGGTGTCAGTTCGACGTTGAGTCCATCACACGTCCCTAGCCGCGCCCCGGACTCACATGAGCGAACCAACTGCTGTCCGCAGCAAGCCAATTCCTGAACTCGCAGTCTCGCGCGGGACTCGGTTATGGCGCGGGTTCACCTGCTGGCTCACGTTTTTGGTTACGCCACTGGGCTGGCTCTGCTTTGGGCGACTGATCCGCCGGCTCGAACCCGAGCGACTCGACAAAGGTTTGGTTCTCGTTCTGACCGGAATTGAAGGCCACAGCTTTCTCAACGTCGGCATCCTGTGCGGACTGATCGATGGTGGTGTCGAACACGCGGTCGATATCGTCGATTGGACGACGGGCAACAAGTTTCTGTACCTCTACCATTTGCGAGGCTGGAAGCGCAACAACCGCGTCGCCAAAGAACTGGCCACCCGAATCAGTGACTATCAAAACCAATACCCCGGCCGGCCGGTCTGGCTTGTGGGGCATTCGGGTGGTGGCGGGATGGCATTGCTGACAGCAGCGGCCTTACCCGATGAGCGGCAAGTGACCGGGATCGTCCTCCTGGCCGCAGCAGTCTCGCCCACGTTCGATGTTCGTCCGGCAGCAGCCCGCGTCACGCGAGGGATCTGGAACTATCACTCGCAGCTCGACTGGTTCTTTCTTGTCTTCGGCACCACTCTGTTGGGGACGATGGACGGACAACACGTTCGCGCTGCGGGAGCCTGCGGTTTTCGCGGTCTCGCCACCGACGAACTCATGAACAGTGGTAGCCTGATTCAGCGGCCTTGGCAGTGGAAGATGCTCAGCCAGTTCCATCTTGGCGAGCACTTCGGCTGCGCGCATCGAGTCTTTGTCGCCGAAGAGATTGTGCCATTGATCCGTGCGGGTGAAGAAGATCAATCAGGCCGATGACTCACGGCGAGTGTTGGGCGTTAGACCAATGGTTCTCAGTGACCGATGGCTTCCTTGTGCATAACCAAGGGAACCGAAGCAGGCGAGCCGCCTGCTCTACGTCATTGGCTGGCCGCAACTTGAGGGGCGAAGGTCTGGCTGGCCAACGAAAAAGCCTCAATGTCCAAAACGTTCTCGTTCAGACATTGAGGCTGGATATTCAAACCGACTCACGGCTCACTCAATTGTTTGACGCGACGACGACTTCCACCGAAGCGTCCACGACCGCGTCTTCTATTGGCTTAATGTTGACCCGGCGACCATCGCGATCGAAGAAGACGTGCCCTTCGATCAGGGTGAACAGCGTGTAATCGCGTCCCATGCCGACGTTCTTGCCGGGATGCCACTTCGTTCCGCGTTGACGAATGATGATGTTGCCCGGAATGACGTATTCGCCACCGAACTTCTTGACGCCCAGACGCTGAGCGTTTGAATCGCGACCGTTGCGGCTGGAACCCGCACCCTTCTTATGAGCCATCTCTCGAATCCCATTTCAAACAGGGCAAAAACACGAAGCCACCAGAAAATGCCTAGCAGCGGGGTGCGAAGTGTTATCGAAACACTCCTCGGAACGCAACTGCTGCGGGCGAGATATTTTGGCTCTGGTGCAGTCGGTCATCGGTCGTCCGAGTCGCACGGCAGACGGCGGAGAATCGCTGTAAGGCGACCGGCAACAAATCGCTGACCCAAAGTAGGCGAGTCACTCCGTGACTCAAAGATTCCGGCCACGGAGTGACCGGTCTACTCTCTGTTGCCATCGAGGGTAAGCTTCAGCGGTAGATCCAGTGAGCTTCGGGATCCTTGGGGTCCGCGATGATTTCGGGTTCCTTCTGGTCGAACCGGTCTCCACGCCGCCAGTACTTCTGCATGATCGTCTTGGTCTGAATGATGGGCATGTCGTCGGGACCGTTCAGCTTGCGGATGCCGTTGGAAAATCCGGAAAGGAAGACTGTGTACCGATCCGCTTCGGGATCGATTCCGCGCCACATCATGACTCCCGCCATGGCGCTGTCATCGCCGCTGCCCGCTTCTGTTGCCTCGGGAAGCGGTGCCACCACACTGACCGCCGTCTTGTAGTTCGCCTTCTCACGCTTGTTAATCGCCGCGAGTGCTTCGGGGATGACCTGATCGGGGAAGACATCCTGCCGGTCGTTGTCGGTCACGACCAGCGTTCCTTCGGGAATGAACAGCGGCGGGCTGACGGGAGGATCGATTTCGTTTTTCGGAGCCTTCTCATCGACACGCTCGCCCGATTTGCGATGGACAACGCGATAGGCGATGTACCAGACGTGCTCCAGTTTCTTCTCGCCCGTTTTCGGATTGGTCAGCTCAACAGAAATCATGCGCATCGGCTTGTAGTAGACATCGAGCACCCACAGGTTGCTTTGCGAAGTCCGCTCTTCCCCCGAGCTGGAAATGGTCGAGTTAATGAAGATCTCGCCCCGCTTCGGCATCTGAGCGAAAGCCACGTCGGACGGAAGTGCCAACCAGGACGCGAGGCCAAACAGGGCGGAGGCAAAGCATCGGGCGGTGTGTGTCATGGTCGGTTCGCTTTGGAGAGGACGGGGCGTTGCGGGCGGATTCGATCCGGCAGAAGCTGACGATATTGACGATTCCAAGGGGCGGTCAAGTTTTGAGTTGGCTGGCTGACACGAAACGTCACAGGTTTTCGGTTTGAAACGCAGTTAAAGAATCGAACGAACTGAAGCTCCTCTTGCGTTTCAGGCATCCATTCACGGTCTTCTAAGGCGAGCGGCAAGAAATGGTTTACCCGTACACATTAACCCGAAGTGTGAACGAGGATGTCGATCAACTTCGTCCTCGCTCACGCTTCGGGTTGGTGCGGGTCAGACAACTCCATCCGCTCGCCTAATGAAAATCCTGTCCCGTCAGCAGCTTCTCGATGGCATCGGCTCGGTGAGCCACTTCTAACACGCTGCGTCGAATTTCTTCAGCATCGACTGTGGCTCGAGGATAGTTGTCGACCATGACGAACACGGACTCTCCATCCATTTCGGCGATTGCCAGCGCTCCGTGCATGATTTCGGAGTTCAGCCTCAAGGCCGGTTCAAAGTAAACCGACAGCGCGGGGCAACAGATGCTGGAGATGCGAAGCGACCGGTCTGCGGCGGCGTGCAGGCTGGGTTCGACAAAGGCCGTCTGGCGGCGCCCGCCCGCAAACTCCAACTGAACCCGATAACGCTCACCCTCGCGCGACCACTTCACCCCCGGCTGGTGAGCGAACGCCTGCTGGAGCAAGGTTTCGAGATCTTCCATCTCACCCAGCACGGCTTGCAGGAGCTGCACGGCCTCGACTCCCGAGCGAGGTCGATTGCCGGGAGCCTTCGACAGCATCTGACTCAGACATTCGGCCATCTCCAGCGGGAGGCCGATGCATTCGGGCTTCACGCTTGGGACGGGATCGTGAATGACCTGCCCCATCAATTCGGAAACCGCCACGGCATCAAACGGTAGCCGCCCAGTCAGCAGGAAGTAGTAGCAGACGCCGAGCGCGTATACGTCGCTCGCGGGTGTGGCTTCGCTCTGCTGAAACAGTTCGGGAGCCATGAAGTGCGGTGTGCCGACGACCTCGCGGGGTGCCGTGGCCGTGCCTTCCAAGACGACTCGTTTGGCCAAGCCGAAGTCGGTGATCTTTGGTACTCCTTGGTGAGTCAGCATGACGTTGTCAGGCTTAAGATCGCGATGCAAGATGTGAGCGGTGTGAGCGGCGGCAAGACCCTCAGCAATCCGCAGCGTCAGCGACGTAGCACGCACCGGCGTTTGAGGTCCGTCGTCTTCGACCAGCTTGCGCAGCGATCGCCCCGCCACGAACTCCATCTCCAAAAAGTAGAACCCGAGCGCCTCCCCGATGGCATGGACGGTGACGATGTTGGGGTGATTGAGTGCCGCTGCCGCGCGGCCTTCGTTGGCGAAGCGCTCGACATACACCGGGTCGCTTTGCACCAGACGGGGCGGCAGAATCTTGAGCGCGCACTTGCGATGCAGGTCGAGGTGTCGGGCCAGATAGACGCGGCCCATCGCTCCCGCGCCGAGCAGCGCGTCGCACGAGTAGCAGTCAATCTTCTGGCCGATCAGCGCATCGACCTCATGCGCCTGCGATGCCTTGGCTCCGGAGTCGTCCGCCGCCGCCGGGTGATGAAGCGCCGTATCGCAACCGGCCCGTGCGGCCAGATCGAGACTGCGGCCACAACCGGGACAGACCTCAGCCGGCTCCACCGGAATGAACGAGAACTGACAACTGGGACAAAGTGCGGCGGCAAACAGCCGCGTGTTCGGCCCGGCCCGGCGGTCATCGGTCATGGGAAACTCTTCAAAGCGGAACCATCAGCAACTCCGCCTCGAAGCGTAACCGAGAAAACATCGAGAAGGGAACCGTCGCGTTCTTCGTCCGTGCCGCTCACTCAAGCATCCAACACAAATGGCGGGGAACCGGATTTCTTAACCGTGTGGTTTCGGACTTCTGGTTCTCGTTGGCAAGACGATCAATTGGGTTCGATCAGTAACTGGCTAATAAGGTGACTTCAAAGTTCAAGTACGCGGAAAGGTTGACGGGCGTGTTCGCTCCCAGCCTCAGCGTGTCGAAGCCAAGGTCCACACCACCAAGCCCGCCGTTGAAGCTGTATGCGCTCAAACTGCTGAAGCTGTTCGACCCAATGTAGGCGAGGTCGTCGCCATCATTGAGTGACGCATCGAAGTCTCCGATCAGTCGGCTGTTCGTGAGTGTGAAGATGTCGTCGCCGAGTCCAGTATCGACGATGGAATCGCCACCGATATTAAGCCGATCAAGCGTCACGCCATCGGCACCGCCGCCAGTCGTGATATCGAGAGCGCCCAGTAGTCCTCCGCGCGTCGTTGTGACCCGCGTCAGCTCCACACGATTCGTGCCTTCGCCAGCATCGATTCGAACTACGCTGGCAGTCTCACTCTCGATGATCCCGATCTTGTCCGTACCCGTCCCGGAGAGCACTCGGATGCCGTCACCAAACACGAGCAGCGTGCTTGGAACTCTGCCGAAAGCCTTGATCTTGGACATCGATAACAGGTTGTTGCCGTCACTGAGGTTGACATCGACCTTTCCCAGCGCGGTGATGTTGGTCATCGTCAGTGTGTCGTTGCCGATTCCCAGAGTCAGGATCACGTCGTCACGAGTGCTGGAGTCCGCAACCCGAATCGAATTCGTCCCACCTGTATCCGTGAGTGTCAGATCGTCCGTGATGGTGAGGCCGGTGACGGTGACAGTGTCATTTCCGATTCCCGACGCCACGATCACATCGTTGCCGATTTTGGAACCGCTGATTGTCACGGTATCGTTGCCATCGCCAGAGTTAATGTTGATGTCGGTCGTAATGGCGGTGGCATTGAAAACAAGTGCGTTCGTGACGCGGATGGTGTCATTCCCCAACCCACCCTGAACAATCACGTCTGCACCGAACTTCCCCGTCACTGAAATCGTGTCGTTTCCAACACCACCATCGATCGTCACGTCGTTGGCGATGGTGGAACCGGACTGATTGAGCGAGATATTGTCGTCACCCAGTCCACCGATAACGGTCAGCGTGTTGACCGCACCGAAATTCACGGACGCTAAACCGTTGATCGTCGTCCCCGAAAGTCCCTTGGCAACCATCTGGCCGTTTGTGCCCACGGTCAATTGCACTTGGTTCGCCACAGCGTCGCCAGTGAGCGTTAATACTCCCGCAGCCAACACCGAAGTGATATTGCCCGCCAACAGCAGGCGGTCTTCCAGGCTCTCGAACTCCGAACCGAACGCTTGTGGTTGCATGACCAACTCCTGCGAAACTGACGACGACCTGACGGCGATTGCATATTTCAAAACCAAGTGGACCCGTAGTGATTTCCGGGTAGCCACACTCGTCCAGAGCGTGGATGAACCGGATCAACCCACGTTCTTGGCGAGCGTAGCTACGAAGGGTTCTCTGCGCTCTACTTAGCCCGACACGCACGGGAGGCGGAACATTCGATGATGGCGAAGCCCTTGCTTGCGGATCGGATTAGTTGTTCGAGGCAATCACCCGTTTTGAAATGGGATCTAGCAGCCTGTTGTAAAACGTAGAGCAGGCGGCTCGCCTGCTTTCATTTCCCGTTGAAAAACACAGGCGGGCCACCCGTGCTAGGGCTTTTTCAACAGGATGCTAGGTTGTGGTGATTCTCACAGAGAGGCTATCGGTCGCGCCAATCGGTACAGGTGCGTTCATCCGATACCGGACTTCGAGTGCGGTGTGTCTTGGGCAAACGCCGCGACTTCAATAATCGTTACAGCCGTTAGGGTCGCACGCCGAAATCACGGCTGATGACGAACGACATGCTTGAGCGTAGGCTGTTGCCCTGCAACAGAATTGTCGCGCGATGCTTAAGGCATTGTCCGCAATGCGAATCGGCAGGAACGGCTTGATCCGCACTACTCGGAAGGGTGAGCGAGAAAGTAGCGTGGGGAGGCGTGAGGGTGAGAGTCGATGAGGAGTTAGTCACTTACGAAACCCGTCATCGCATACGCTTCGGGTTGGTGTTGTCCACCGAGTCGATACCGTCGCTGAGGATCGGCGCATCAATAACTGTCGTGATTTGTCGGTTTAGCCTTGGTGAGCCGGGTGCCGTAAGGCCCCGGATTCTTCGGCAACCCGTCCGGGGCCTTACGGCACCCGGCTCACCAAACGCTGATCGCTGTTGATGCTCCAGTCCCCAGCTCACGCGAGGATCCCATTCACCACGTCACCATGCACATCAGTCAGCCGAAAGTCTCGGCCTTGGAAGCGGTGTGTCCGTCGCGTGTGATCGACGCCGAGGCAATGCAACAGCGTGGCATTCAAGTCGTGGACGTGAACCGGATCGCGAGCGACGTTGAAGCGGTGGTCGTCCGTTTTTGCATAGGTGATGCCGCGACGAATGCCTCCTCCGGCGAGCCACATCGTGAAGCAGCGACCGTGATGGTCGCGGCCGTAGTTGTCGGCGGTCGGCTTTCCTTGTGGTAAACCGTGCGACCGAATTCATCTCCCCAGACGATCACGGTTTCGTCGAGTAACCCGCGCCGCTTGAGGTCCGTCACCAGCGCCGCACACGCGTGATCGACATCGCCACATTGCAGCGGCAAGTCCGTCGGGATGTCGTAGTGCCGGTCCCAACCACGGTGATAGAGCTGCACGAACCGAACGTCGCGCTCGACCAGTCGCCGCGCCAGCAAACAGTTCGCAGCGACAGAGATCGTCTGCCACGGTAGCCAGATGCGGGAACAACTCGCTCATCCACGCCCCGCTCTGCCCGTGCTGCGCGAACCGATACTTGGACGAGATCACCGGGAACGACGCCTGCCCCGAGGTCATGCCGGTCAACCTCTGAGTCCCCCTGACCGACGCGGGCAGCTCCTGACCATGCCACCCTTTCAGAGCCGGCTTGTGACCGAACAAGTCCACCTGCGACGGCCCGCCGTGCATGAACAGATTGATGATGTGCTTGGCCTGCGGCGCGAAGTGCCTCGCCGCCGTGAGCGCCGCCCGTTCGGAAGCCGCTCGCGATTCATCGGCCTCTCCCACAGATGCCGCCATCGTCGCGAACGGCATCGCCCCGAGACCAATCCCCGAACGACCAAGAAACTGACGACGAGCCTCCAGCACCGGAAGGCACGAGCGCGACGTGATCAATGGGCTTGTGAATGATATCTGTGACCAGCCCTCTCAATGTGACCAACGATTGAGCGGCCTACTTGAGGCAGCAGCGGTTATGCAGCCGCCGCTCTTAGCGAAAGATTTGGCAACGCGGATGTGACTTCAGTAGCACTTGCTCGCCTTCTGAGGTGACTCGTGTTTCTCGGATATGAAGGTCTTCAAGCGAACGCAGCTGTGCCAAGTGGACAATCCCCGCATCAGTGATCGGAGTGTGATCCAGGCCGAGCACGCTCAGTTTGGGCAACGCACTGAGATATTGAAGACCAGTGTCGGTGATCTGCGTGTCCTTCAAACCGAGAAACTGCAATTGAGTCGCTTCACAGAGAGTGGCCAGTCCTTGATTGGTGATTTGCGTCCCGTTCAAACTGATCGCTCGCAGCTTGGGGAGCTTCGCTAGACGAGTCAGTCCGTCATCTTGAATCGCGGTCTGTGAGAGATCGAGCGACTGGATGGTAAGCATCTTGGAGATGCTGTTGATCTCAGCTTCGGTGACACGAGTTCGGACCAGACGGAGATGTTTGAGCGATCCCGACTCGTTCAATAGATCAAGTCCAGCACGAGTGACGGAAGTCCCACTCAAATCAATTTCTCGCAGACGCAGCTTACGGATGTGGAGTAGCGATGCGTCGGTGATGTCGGTGTCGCTCAGGTCGAGTGAGTTCCAAGTCGTCCATTGTCCAATCTCAATCATCCCCTCCTCAGTGATCTTGGCTCCCCCCAGTTCACCGCCTGAGACGGGGACTCGTCCTCGCAAACTCGCGAAGCCCGTTCCGGTCACGCGCGTCCGACGCAGATCGAGTTGGATTAGCTTCGACATCCCCGCGAGGTGAACCAGTCCGGCATCCGTGACTGCCGTGTCCGGCAAGTAAAGATTTGTGAGTTGAGTCAGTCCGCTCAATCGGGCGAGTCCCTCATCATCCAATTTTATTTCGCGCAAATCCGCGTAAGTGACTCGGTCAAACGGAGCCAGCCACTGCTTGGGAACTCGACTCGTCAGCCAACTCGGGCAATCAGATCGGGCCATAATGTTTGAGTCATTGACTCCCAATTCTGTTAGGAAACGCCGACTCATCCGTTCTCGCTGGTAGGGAATTAATGCGACGAACAGGCCCGCACCGAGTGCCACAAGGGCAATCAACACGATCACCTTGAAACGGTCTGGCCTGCGGGGGAACGACACCCATGATCGGATCATTCACGGCCTCATTAATCGATCGATCGAAGAACGGGACAACTCAGGGCCAGCGCACACTACCTTGCACGGCTTGAATTGACTCGTTTCACGGCCTGTTGAAAAACGTAGGGTAAACGACTCGCTTGCCCGTCTTGACCGCGAGACCGCGAGAACACGAGCAAGCCGGAGGCTTACTCTAAGTTTTTCGACAGGCTGCTCACATCGCCTCGCGCTAAGGAGCGGGGCCGCAATCCCTTCCCGAACTCAAACTTGTGTGGCTGGGGTCGGCGCTTCGCCGCCCCCAGTTTGGGGATGAATCCCGCTTCGCTGGGGGGCCGCGAAGCGCCGACCCCAGCCACACGCGGGAAGTGATTGCGGCCCCGTTCCTAAGGCGATCAGCAAGACTTAATTTACCCAAAGTAGACGTGTCACTCCGTGACACGAACCGCTCCCGCCACGGAGTGTCGGGGCTACTTTCTCTTGCCCGTCGCCTAACCGCCCAATCCCTCACGCCATCCCCGTGTGCGCGCTGGCCCTGCACCTGACCCCGGATTTCACACGAACACGTTGTCGGTTCCCCGGCCACCCAATAAAAAAACCGCAGCCCGACACCAACTGATGGTATCGGGCTGCGGCGGATGTCATCTCGCTGTCAACAGTGTTGCGAAGAGTTCGCCGATTGCTCGGTCTCAGTGCATCACTCGGAGATCACGGGTTCTTGCCGGGGAGCTTGCCGTCCTTGATGAGGTCGCCGAAGGTCTTGCCTTCGGTGCTGCTCTTCTCGGCTTCGGCCTTCTTGAGAGCGGCCTTGATCTTTTCGACATCGGTCACCTTTGGTTCACCGAGAGCCGCGCCGAAAGCCTTGCCGTAGTCGTTCCGCACTTTTTTGTCACTACCGTGACAAATGCCGCACTTGGCCGTTTCGATCTCAGCCTTGAGGGCTGGATAGGCCGGGGTGAAGCCCTTGTTCAAGTAGTCCGGGCGAGCCTGTGCATCGGCCGTGATCGCCAACGCAGCAACAACTGCAACCCAAGTCCAAATCTTCCGCATGAACTGTTCTCCTAACCGTGTGACTGATCCGAAACGGTGCGGCCCGAGATTGGCAAAGGACGTTTTTGAAAGTCCCCGCCGCTCTCCAGACCTGGACAATTGCGATCCCATCTGGGTGTTGCACCGTCTACAACCGGGGCGAATTAGACGCGGGTGTCTGGGTGGTGTCAACCTCGCTACTTTGCCCGCGCCGTCATCCCAAGCCATTGCCCGACAAGTCATATCAAAACCGGCGAGATTGTTTTCCCGAGTCACTTCGACGCGGCAAAAGCGGCCAGTAGACTTTGCCGCCACCGTTGCAGATCCCGAACTCACTCGAAAGAACGGACCACGATGAACCGCTCGTTACTCCTCACGCTCTGCGCCGGTCTGAGCTGCTTGCTCGGTGGGATTGCATCGGTACGAGCGGCCGAACCACCGAACATCGTGATGATTTTGGGGGACGATCAGGCGTGGACCGACTACGGATTCATGGGCCATCCCGAGATCAAAACGCCGCATTTGGATCGGCTCGCCAGCCAGAGTGCCTGCTTCACGCAAGGCTATGTCCCGAGCAGCCTCTGTCGTCCGAGTCTCGCGTGTCTGCTGACCGGCCTCTACACACATCAGCACAAGATCAGCGGCAACGACCCGCCGAAGGGAACCGATCGCAACGAGATGCTTCGTCATGTGAAGCGACTCCCGATGATCCCGAAGTGGCTCGGAGAGCATGGCTACTCCAGCTTTCAAAGTGGCAAATGGTGGGAGGGTGCTCCTGCAGAAGGGGGCTTTACTGCGGCGATGTCTCACGGTGATCCGGCTCGTGGCGGGCGACATGGTGACGTGGGTCTCAAGATCGGGCGCGAAGGGATGCAGCCGGTTTTCGATTTCATCGACGGAGCCAAAGGCCGGCCGTTCTTCCTGTGGTACGCCCCGATGCTGCCTCACACGCCGCACAACCCGCCCGAGCGATTGCTGGCCAAGCACCAGCGTGACGGCAAGACGCTCCCCGTCGCAAAGTATCACGCGATGTGCGAATGGTTCGACGAGACGGTCGGTGAGTTACTCGTTCATCTCGAAAAGAGCGGCCTCGCGAACAACACGCTGGTCGTCTTCTCATGCGACAACGGTTGGATTCAACAGCCGAACGGAAATCTGTTCGCGCCGAAGAGCAAGAAGTCGCCCTACGACGGCGGCCTCAGAACACCGATCCTCGTGAAATGGCCCGGCCACATCGAACCGGCTCGCTATGAGACGCTGGTGAGTTCGATCGACATCGCCCCGACAATACTGGCCGCTGCGGGAGTCACTCCCAAGGAACCGCTCCCCGGCCTCGACTTGGCTCGCATCGCCGCGAACGGAGGGAAGTCTAAACGAACCGCGTTGTTTGGAGCGACGTTCCACCATGATGTCGCCGACATCGATCAACCCGCAGCCAGCTTGGAGTTCCGCTGGTGCCGCTCCGAAAACTGGAAGCTCATCCAACCACACGGACCCGGCGCTGTCGAACTGTACGACGTGCAGGCCGATCCTCTGGAGGTAAAGAACCTAGCCGAACAGCATCCCGCCACCGTCACCCAACTCCAGCAGCAAATCGAACGCTGGTGGTCAGTGCCGCGTTAGCCCTCGTACGGCCATGCTGACACTAACCCGAAGCGTAAGCGAGGATGCGGACACACGTCCTCGCTTACGCGTTTTGAAGTCGCTGTTTGAGCCAAATTGCGAACCAAGCCCCGTTGCGAGTCTCCTGTCCCCCCACCGACCTCGCGTGGGGAGCACTCACAAAACTTCACAGTGCGCAACTTCAAAACTTACGCTTCGGGTGAGTGTGAATTGCGCCATCCTCATCCGTGAGCGAATTAGCAGCCTGACACATCACGACCGCTACCTGATGCCGCGTACCCGCGTCCGTTGGTTGAGGTGATCGACTAGCACTTCGCCCAAGTCATGGCTCGTATCGATGGGAACGCGCTCGATCTTGTTGCGGCGGCAGATGTCGTCGAGAGCCGTCTCGTACCGGCCCACGGCGTCGAGGTAGCCTCGGCGGATGTCCTCGGTTTGCGTGAGGTACTCGCTCACTTCTTCGAGGCCAAGGAACTTCACCATCCCTTCAAACTCGAAGGTCCGCTCGTGGTGATGCAGAACGTGAAACAAGACGACTTCGTGGCGGTTGTAGCGCATCCGCTGCAAGGCCGCTTCGAGCGCCTCCATGTCCGTGAAGAAGTCGCTGAAGATCATCACGATCTCGCGACGACCCATGCGCCCCGTCAGCTCGGTCAAGCACTCGGCCATGTTCGTCTTCTCGACTGGTTCCAGTTCGTCGAGATGGTGCGTCATGCGGTGAATCTGCGACAACGAATTGCTCGGCGGAATGTAGCCCCGCACGCGGTCGTCGAACGTAGCGAGTGAGACTTTGTCGCTCTGGTTCACGATCGAATAGCCCAGCGTCGTCGCGGCCTGAGCCGCATACAGCAACTTCTGTTGCTGTTCGTCCCCGTACCTCATCGATGCGCTGACATCGAGCAGCAGGTGGCAGACGAAGTTCGTCTCCATCTCATACTGCTTGATCGAGAGCCGATCCCGTTTGTAGTACAGCCGCCAGTCGATGTGCTTCGGATCGTCACCGACCACGTAATCGCGGTGCCCGGCGAACTCGACGGCAAACCCCGACAGCGGCGACTTGTGCGCCCCGGCCAGATTGCCCAGCACGAGACCACGCGGCTCGACCGTTCGATCGGCAACGCGGCTCAAAACTTCTGGGTTGAGGTAACGGGAAAGAACTGAGGCGGTCATGTGTTGATCTCGGGAAGCCTGTATTCGTCTTCTGCCTTGTCCCCTCGCCCCGGCCTTGCGGGGAGAGGGTGAGGGGTTCTTCTAAAGGAAGATCACGCTGGCTGCACGTACTTCTTGTCCGCTGGCGTTTTCTCCATCAGCATGCCAATCAGCTTCTCGCTGTTCACGTCGGCCGCTTGAGCGGCATAGTTCGGGGCGATGCGGTGACGCAGCGCGCCCTTGGCCACGGCCTGCACGTCGCCGACTGTTGCGTGGTAGCGACCGTAGAGAATTGCGCGGGCCTTAGCACAGGTAACGAGAGTCAGCAAGCCGCGCGGGCCTGCTCCCCAATTGACCCACTTGTTGACGAAGTCGGGAGCTTCCGGAGCACCCGGTCGCGACGCGCGAACCAAGGCGTGAGCATAGCCCAGCACTTGGTCGCTGACCGGCACCCGCTGGACGAGCTTTTGATAAGTGATGATGTCGTCACCGTGCATCGCCGTTTCGATCGCTTCGGCGCGTCCGCTTGTCACGCGGCGAGCGATCTCCCATTCATCGGCTGCAGTCGGATAATCAACTCGAATGTGGAGCAGGAACCGGTCGAGCTGGGCTTCCGGCAGCGGGTACGTTCCCTCTTGTTCGAGCGGATTCTGAGTCGCCAGCACGAAGAACGGGTCGGGCAGCTTGTGAATCTTCCCGCCCGCTGAGACCTGCCGCTCCTGCATCGCTTCGAGCATCGCCGCCTGCGTCTTCGGAGGAGTCCGGTTGATTTCGTCCGCGAGAATCATGTTCGCGAACAGCGGGCCGGGGAGAAACTTGTACTCGCGGTTGTGAGTCTCCATGTTCTCCTGAATCACATCGGTCCCGGTCACGTCGCTCGGCATCAAGTCAGGCGTGAACTGAATCCGCTTGAACGACAGGTGCAATGCCTGCGCGAGCGAACTCACGAGCAGCGTCTTCGCCAGTCCGGGCACACCTTCCAGCAGGGCATGGCCGCGGGCAAACACCGCGATCAGCACCTGCTCGATCACCTCGTTCTGACCAACGATCACCTTGGCCAATTCGTCACGGAGCTTGTTATACGCCTGCTCGCACTTCTGCACGGCAGCCACATCGTCAGCGGAAAGATTTTCAGTTGTCATGGTTCGTTGGTCTCGGGTTGAAGGTTGATGGTCAGAGCCGGTTGGCTGTTGGTGTTGTCTTCTCTTCGTCTTCGCCTTGTCCCGTCTCCCCCATCGTCGGGGGAGGGGGCTACGTCTTTCGTGGGGGCAGATTCTTTATCTGCCTGTGAATTTCATGCGGCGCTGTGACGGACAGGTAAGAAACCCGCCCCCACATTCAGTTTGTAGGGTGCGTGGAGTCTTCGGAACGCACCGCTATGTGACCGCGAATCTAAATGGTGCGTTCCGAAGACTCCACGCACCCTACGTTGGTTCAGTCCACGCTCTCAAAGTATTTCCGCAGCCGTTCCTCATAGGCGCGCGGCGGCTTCTGACCCGCCCCCGCGCGGATCGACTTGCGGAGTTCCGGCGGCAGCTTGGCGAACCACGGTTCGTCTTTGAGCTGTCTCGCCAACACGCCTTCTTCCGGTTCGCGAGCCTTCGCGGACTTGCTGTCGGCGACATCGGTCCCTTCCGGTTGTTTCTCGATCTTGCCGTCTTTCACCTTTTGGTTGGTGGTCGGTCCGCCGTCCTTCTTCGCCAGCTTGGAGGAGTCCGACGGTTGACCCGGTGTGGGTGCCCCCTCTTGGCTCGGTTGCGGCTGACTCGGCTGCCCCGGTTGAGCGGGCTGGCCGTTGGGGGTCTGTTGAGCCAGCGGCAACTGAGCCTGACTGAGCGCCTGCTGCATCGCCTGTTGAGCCTTCTCACCGGCGATCGCTTGCGCGGTCACTTTCGGCGACTGCGGGACGAAGCCCGTGCCGAGTTGCCCTGGATTCGCGTTGGGCTTGCCTTGTCCCGGTTGTCCGGACTTCGGTTGACCTTCGCCCGGAGCGGAACCGTCCGCTGGCATCGGCTGACCTTCACCGGGCTGTCCTTCGCTCGGCATCGGTTGTCCTTCGGCCGATCCTTCGGGAAGAGGCTCACCGGCGGCGAGGGCTTCCGCCATCGCCGCATCGGCCAACATCTGAGTCGCCGCTTCGATCACCGGAAGATTGGACGCCAAATCGAGTGCTTCTCGCAGCGGCGTGTTGGCGACTTCGGTTTGACCCGACAATTCGACCGCTCCCTGTCCCGTCGCTTCTTGAGCATCCGCGAAAGCGTTCTGAGCTTCGTTCAACTTCTGCGCGGCCGACTGTTCCGCAGCAGTCGGCATGTCACCCGCCTCACCCGCGAGTTGTTCGAGCTTCGCACCCTGCTCCGCAATCATCTCGGCAGCGGCCTGCTGATCGGTCGCGAGGTTCGCGATCGACTCGGCGATCGCCTGGTCTCGTTTCACTTCCTGTTCCTTCGCGGCGAGATCAGCGGCGGCTCGTTCGAGTGCCATCTCGGCGGTGTTCGCGGCCGCTTCGAGTTGCTGTGGCGAGTTGCCTGCTTCGGCTCCCATCTCAGCGGCGTCAGCGGCCGCATCAATCGCTTCGGCGGCCGCGGGATCGGCCTTCGCGACTTGATCGGCCAGAGCTTCCGCTTGCTTCCCTTGTTCGGCGAGAGCCTTCGCCTGTTCGGTCGCCGCCTTCTGGATCGCGTCGTCGAGGTTCTTCCCCGCATTCTTTAGCGTTTCCGCTGCCTTGGCCTGAGCTGCCGGAGCCGCTTCAGGATTGTTGGCCAACGCCTGTTCAGCCGCTTCCGTCGCACCGGCCGCGGGTTCGAGAGCCTGCCCCGCTTCGGGAGTGACTTCGGCGGCCAACTCTTGAGCCGCCTCGGCCGCCTCGGCAGCCTTGGCTTGTGCCTTCGCATCAGGTTTCCCGGTCGAAGGAGCTTCCATTGCGGCAGCCGCTTCCACTTGAGCCAACTCAGCCGCCTTGTCGAGTGCCGCTTCGGCCGCATCGCGCGAGGCTTCCGCCGCCGCTTCATTACCATCGAGTTGTTGCTTGGCCGCTTCGGTCGCAGCTTGTTGAGCCTGATCCAATGCCTTCGTCAGTGCATCCGGTTTTCCTTCCGCCTTGGCCTTCGCCGCTTCAGGCCGTTTGGCCGCAGTCTCAGCGGCGGCTTGAGCTTTCTCCGCCACCTCTTCTTGTTTGGTCGCGGCCTTCAGCTCCGAACCTTCTCCCGCATCGGCCGCTTCGGCGGCGGCATCCGCGTCGTTCTGAGCTTCCTTCGCTTCGGCGATCTGGTTCGCGAGTTCCAGTGCCGCAGCCGCTTCCGGCTTCCCCTGCGCCTTGGCCTGTTCCTGCATCGCCTCTTGCAATTTGTCCTTGGCCGCTTCGAGCTTCGCCGTCTTCTCGTTGTCAGGGATCGCGTCGATTGCCTTCTCGACCGCTTCGCGCGCTTCGGTCAGTTCCTTCGCTTGAGCTTCACTCACCTTGGCGAGTTCCTTCGCGGTGGCGGCAATCTCCTTGCGAATTTCTTTGGCTGCTTCGGCCAACTTCTGCGAGGATTCTTTCGCATCCTTGGCCGCGTCTGTCGCAGCAGCCTGTGGATCAGCAGCCTTGGCATCCGCGACAGCCTGCAAATCGGCACCCGACTCCATCGCCTCGGTCGCTCCCTCGGCCGCATCCTTCGCCGCTTCCGGTGACGTTTGAGCCAACGCCTCGGCGATCTTGCTCGCGATCTCTTTCACATCGGCCTGACGTTCAGCAAGTTCCTTCGCGTCCTTCGCGATCTCGGCTTTGTCCTCGACGGTCGCATCCTTCTGAGCAGCGGCCTCGGCGAGTTCCGTCGCATCGGCGGCGATAGCCTTCTCTTCGGCAGCGGCACGCTCCAGCACTTCGGCGGCCCGCGCAAGTTCACCGATCTTCACGGCCGCTTCTTGTCGCTTGGTATCAGCGATCGCGGCATCGACCGTATCCATCGCTCGCTCGAGCGCATCTTGAGCTTTGTCGAGAGCCTTCTCTTCGAGAGCCGTCGCCCTTTCCGGCTTGGCCTCGATGAGATTCTTCTCGGCCTCTTTTGCTGCGGCGGTCGCTTCGGCCAGAGCCTGTTCGACGGCGGGCGGAAGTTCATTCTTGTCGGCGGCGGCTTGAACGGTCTCGGCCACGGCCTTCTCTTCCGGCGCGGCGGCTTGAGCATTTTGGTTGGCCTTCGCTTCGGCGGCGTCCTGCTTCTTCTGAGCCTCGGCGAGCGTCTGCTTCGTCTCTTCCAGCGCCTTCACTGCCTGAGCCAGTTCATTCGCCGACTTCGCCTGCGAGTCTTGCTTGGCCTGATCCTTCAGCGCCTTCTCCAACGCGGCGAGATTCCCCAGCACCTTGCTCTGATCGTCGAGTGCCTCCTGCGGCTTGCTGTCGAGCAGATCGGCGGCCGCATCGAGAGCCGCCGTCTCCGCCTGTTGAATCAGTGCGTCAGCCTTTGCGTTCTCCTTGATGCTTTCTTGCAACGAGGCGATCTCCTGCTGGAGCTTCGCCTGCGCTTCGACCAACTCCTGTGACGGCTTTTGATTCTCGTCGAGCTTCTTCGTCTCTTCCTTCAGCGCCTTCTGCTTCTCGGCCAGGGCGCGGACCTTGTCGATCGTTTGCATTTTTTCAGAGTTGAGTGCTCCCTGAGTCCGCTCGATCACCTTCAGCAAGTCACGAAGTCCCTTGATCACCTTGTCCTGATGATCGACCGCGAGGTCGTACTTCACGGATTGCAGCGTGCTTCCCGCGCCATCGAGATGCTTGCCGACATCCGCCGCCTTGAGGATTCGCAACCCGTCCGCAGCGGTCGCCGCGAGCAAACCACTCCACGACTTCATGTCCACCAGCGTATCGACCAGATGCAGGAACAGTTCCTTCACATCGCGCTGGTCTTCGATCGCCTTCAGCGTCAGCGCTTCCTGCCGCGTCTTGGCCTCGGCGGGAAGCCCCTTCGTGGCGACTTGCACAGTGGTCTGAATACGAATTAACCGCCGCACCTGTTCGGCCAACTCGGCAATTTTGAGCCGCTTCATCAGGTTCTGCCGCTCCACCGCAAGCTGCCTCACGACGGTTCTGATCTGCTGACGAGCCTCGACGAACGCAGCCTCACGCTTGTCCTGCGGCAACCGCTGCGCTTCGGCCAGCAGATCGACAACCTTCGACATTTCGTGGTCGATGAGATGGTTGAGACTCCCACGCATCAGTTTGATGTCGCGGTAAATCTCCTCGCCCGACAACCCGTTCTCGTCGAGCTGCCGAAGCTGCACATCAAGCACCCCGCCCAGTAACTCGCGCGTCATCGTCCGCGCCCGCTGCTGATCCTCCTGCTTCCGCTGCAGAGCCTCGGGTTCGAGCACCTGAGCCATCACCGGCCCGCCCGCCCAACACATCAAGCCGACCAGCACAACAACTCGCCCAAAGGTCGCGGTCATGATCGTTCTCCTCGAACAATTGATCCACTCGGTTCGACACCAACCAAATTCGTTTGAACTACGAAACACACGAAAACAGGAACAGGTGAGCCGGGCGGCGTCAGCCCCCGGATTCTTCATTCAACTCGAAGAGTCCGGGGGCTGACGCCACCCGGCTCACCTAACTTTTCCTTGCTCTACTTTCGTGTATTTCGTGGTTCCCAATTTTCACTTCTTGTCGCCACCAATCCCCAACTCGCGCCGCAGGATTTCGTCTAACTGCTTTGCCGTCTTCTTATCTTCGTCGCCCGTCTGGGCGAGGATGCCGTTGAGGTCGGTCACGGCGAAGGTGATTGGTTCGCCGAGGCCCTTCTGGCCGGTGAGGTCTCCGCGCCAGTCGGTCACTTCCAGCGTGACCTTCACTTCGTCCCCCTTCTGCAATTCGTAAGGGGAGAGCGGAATGGAGAGTTGCCCTCGCAGGATCGTTTGCGGTTGATCGGACTGCCGGACCGTCTTGGTGACGACCTCATGCTGCGACGTGCGACCGTCTTCGCGCGAGATGCTGATGACCGCCACGATCTTCGCGACACCGAAGTCGTCTCCGGCAGCGTAGTCGAGCTTCGGCAGCGCGGTCGGCAACACGAACCGCGTCACCGCCGTCGCCACAATCCTCGGTAACCGATCGGGCTTCAAACGAATCTGTCCCGAGATCGGCGTCTCCAGCGACAGCCCATCTTCGTCGAGGACTTGGATCTCGTACTTGAGTCCCTCGCGGATCGAATCGAACGGCGTGCCGGGGGGGAGAGTCCATTCAGTCGTAGTCGCGGGCGGCCCGCCTGTATTTGTTTTGGCATTCATTTTGAGAAGAGGCACAGGCGAGCCGCCCGCGCCCACGGTAAGAGTCGCCGACTTGAGCGGCTTGTTCGAGCAAACCAGCTTCAACTTCGCGACCGAGCCTTCGATGACCGCCAACTGGCGCGAGCCGCCATCGGTCTCGCCCGGTTTCATCGCCAAGGCCGCGTACTTTGGCGGTTCGATCTCCCACGCAACGTCCACCAACGGCAGCGGCACGATCACGACCTCGGCCGAGTCCGACACGGCGTCTCCAAAATGAAACCGCACTCGGAACGAATCGGCGACGTGCACGATCTCACCGGAAAACGTCGCGGCCTCGGGCGCGGTCGCGTTCAGGTCAACTCGGTTCACGGCGTCAGTCTTCACGCCCGACAACTGCACGAACCCCGCGCGAGGCACCTCGCCGCCACACTTCACCGCGACCACAATCTTCTGACCGTAAGGCACGCTCACCCGAGGCGTCTCACCCGCGTGAAAGACCGAGACCGGTTGGCCGCTGACCGTGATCGACTCGATCTTCGTCTTGGTCGGATAGTGAGCCGACCCGAGTAGGAAGCGGTTCCAAAACGCCGAACCATGTCCGGGAAAGACCAGAGCCGCCACGAGCAGCAGCAACACGGTCAGCCCGAGTGCCATCGCCCGCTTCGGCAAGGGCTCATACGAAAACCCTTCGAAGACATTCAGGCCGGGACTGAACTCGGCCACATAGTCCACCACCGCTTGTTCGAGTCGCGATGAACCCCACGTCGCCGCGCGAGGCTGTTCAAACTGCAACGCCGCAACCAAATCGCTGTCGATCTTGTGCTGCTGCTCGACAATCAACGCCACATCCTGTTCGGTCTCCCTGACCGTAATGAGCGGCCAGGCAAACCGCCTGATCCCCCACGCTCCGCCCACAACCCAAGCCAACATCGAGACGCCGCGCAGACCAACCGGCAGATTGAACGACCAGTCACACAGAAACGCCGCCACAAGCAGCCACAGCGCGACAGCCAGCGGCGCACACAGCGCGCTCCCCCATCGCACAGCGGCCCGCTTCTGCCGCAGGCTGCCCAATTGAGATCGAAGTGTGGCGAGTTTGGTTTGCATGGAAGAGGGTTTACCACAGAGACGCAGAGGCACAGAGAAAGCAAAGGCGAGAGAAGGCGAAGGCTGAGACCGAGGGATGTGCGTTCAGGACGACAACATCAAAAGGGGAAGGTGAGTCATTCAAAGTCTGTGCCAATTCCTATCCTCCCTCGGTCTTGTCTTCTCTGTGTGTCTGTGTCTCATTTTGTGAAGTCAATCAAAGCACCATCCGTTTGATGCCATCCTTAAGTACCGACAGATTGAAATTGATCAGCAGTCCCACAGGTGCCTTCATCAGTCGCATGTAGGTCAGTAATTGAGCCTCATGAATTGGCAGAAGTTTCTCAACGGCCTTCAGTTCGACGACAAGTTGCTTCTGTACGAACAGGTCCAAGACATAGTCTTCTTCCAGCGACACACCTTTGTAGATGAGTGGCAATCGGAGCTGAGCCACAAACGGAATCTCACGCCACTTCAATTCCAACTCCATACTCTTCTGATAGGGCAACTCCAACAGCCCTGGTCCCCATTCCCGATGAACTTCGATCGCGGCACCAATCACGGCGTGAGTCAGCGGGTCGCGTTCTTCAGTCATGTGGGTGTCCTTCAAGCGGGGATTGAACCACAGAGGAACAGAGGAACAGAGGAAACAAGGCAGAGAAAACAAGCAGCAAAGTTTGATTCAACGAAGGTCGTTGAATCCGACACTCCACATCAACCTGAACTTTCTGCCTTGGCCGCTCATGCCCACCACCGCTTCCCTTCTCTGCCTTCGCCTTCTCGGTGCCTCTGTGTCTCTGTGGTAAATCCTCTTAGGCGTCACGCCAAGTTCACCAGTTTCCTTACAAACCATTCTACCATCAGCAAGCCGATCACCGTGCCGAACGTCAGCCAGGTGCTCCAGAGTGGAAAGATTTCTACGCTGGTTTCCCTCAGTCGCGGTGGCGAGAAGTCATCGGGAAAACGGTCCACGTCGAGCAGTTCGTACGCCTTGCCACCCGTTTCGGCGGCGATGTTCTTTTGGAGCGAAACGTTTCTCACTGGATTGCGTCGTTCGACCGAGACGTTGGCCACTTCGAAGTTGATCTCGGCCACTTCGTTCGCGATCGGGTCGCTGACGCGCAGGCGGTACTCTCCCCCGCTGAAGACCGGGACGCGCGTCTCGAACACGCCGGGCCTCAGTTGCGGAACGCTCAGGATCTGTGAGCGGCTACCGTCGGAGTCACGATCGGGGCGGATCAGTTCCGCCGTCAGACGCCGGTCGGGGATGTCCTTCTCGTCGAGCGGATGGAACTCCTTGTCATAGGCTTCGACCGTGATCAGCACCTGATCGTCCGAGCGGTACTGCTGCCGGTCCGTCCGGACCACGAACCGCTTGTGACTGCCGAGGGCGTGGCTGAGACCAAGCCGATGAATCAGCTGGCCCCAGAACTGGCGGTAGTACTCCTCGCCGTAGACACGCCGCAGCCGCCACATTTCGTTGAAGCCGACATAGACGACTTCACCGCGGCCATACTGCCGTACGGCGATCAGCGGTTGAGGCGTCTTGCCATCGACGCACATGTCGGTCGGATGCTCGGCCAGAACCTGAGTCCCTTTCGCCTCAATCCGTCGCACCGGCTGATACCACGGCAGCTTGCCGAGGTTGTTCCAACCCTTGAGATTGTCCTGTTCGGTCTGCCCGAGCCGCATGAAATCGAACTGTGCGGCGACCGGCGTGAGCGTGAGCCGAAACTCTTTGTCATCGCGCCGTTTCGCATCGGGATCAACGACGACAGGGAGCATGTCGGCCAGAGGTGTCTCGGCCAGTTGTCCCGGTCCGAACCGCGGCCCCGCCATCACGACGAGCCCCCCGCCGAACTGACTCACAAATTCCTTGGTCATCTCACAGAAGCGCGTGCTGAGCGCCGTCGCCGGCATATCGCCCAGGAAAATCACATCGTTCTCGAAGAACTGGCTGCGGGGCAGCGTGAGGTTCGGCAGGAACAATTCGTTCGTCTCGCGGACGACCGGATCGGCCGAACGGATGAACGTGCGGAAGCCGCGCGCACCAACCAGCTTGTCGCGGTGAAAGACCTCCTTGACGAAACGCCATTCCCACGTCGGCTCGTACTCGACGTACATCAGCCGCAGGAAATCGTCGATGATTTTGACTTCGCGTTCCGCCTTGTTGTTCTGCGTGACGACTTCCCCTTCGACCGGATCGACTTCAGCCGTGAACAGGAAGCGGCCGGTCGCATCGGGCGTGTAGGGAAACTCGACCGGTGCGCTGGAGCCGGTGATCGTAACGGTCTTCTCACCGACCAGCGTTCGGACCGGCTCGCCGTTCGTCGACTCGCCCGGTTGGTGAGCGAACAGCTTCACGTGGACCGAGGCGTTCTCCAATTCACGCTGCCGGACGGTGACGCTGATCGTGGACGATTCGGCCTTCTTCATCGTGGGCGGCGCGAGCAGATCGACACTCAGATCAACCGCTGTCAGCGGTCCGACGCCGACGGTAAACACGGGCACGCCCAATTTCTTCGCAGCCGCCAACGGAGCTGCACCCGCGTTCTGATCGAAGTCACTGAGGACCAGGACGCCAGCCAGATTGTCCGTCGCATGTTTGCGGGCCAGATCTTCAAAGGCGTCTCCCAACGCGGTCACGGTCCCGGCCGTCTGCCACTGTCCGGCCAACTCGCTGCCGGAAACGGACGACTTCTCGTCGGCACCGCCGCGTGCCTCGGTCGAGTTCAGCGATTGAACGCCCTCGCCATCTCCAAACACGAACGAGCGCAATCGAAAAGTTTTCGTCAGCCGCTCGACGAGGTTCTTGTCCTTCTTCGCCAGCAGCGCCCGTGCATAGTCGGCCCGCGCGGGACGGGCTCCGTCTTTCGGAGCCTGCGTCGCCTGATAGCCGCTCAGATCGACAGCCTTCGCGAGGCTCGTCCGCTCGTCCTCGGGCAACTCGTCGGGGATCGACATGCTGTCGCTGCCGTCGAGCACCACCCACAACACCGGCTTCGGCTGACTGACAAACGTCAGTTCGAGCGTCGGGTCGGACAGAATCAGCAACAACAGGCAGAGGGCCACCGCACGCAGAGCCGCCAGCGCCAGTCGAGTCGGCCGGTGCCCCCGCGCCTGCCAGCGGAGGTAGAACCAAAACGACAACGCCACCAGTCCGACACAACCAAACGCCACCAGTGCCGGCGACGAATGCGCCCACGCCGAACCAAACGACACCCGCGCCGCGTCGATCCGCGACACATCGTCGTAGCCCAGCATGCGACCAATCATCGTCGTCCAGTTCATCGTCAAACTTTCTTTACCACAGAGCGGCTGTGTTTCATTTCAAGAGAAGGCGGGGAGCATTCACGGAGAAACGCATTGATCGCCTCCTCCGTGTTTCTGTGTTTCAAAACTCTTCACGCCTGCGATTTCTTACCGAACATTGGCCAAGCCAGCACGAGTTGCTCCAGCAGCAGACAACTGAGCACGCACCAACAGAACAGTTTCCACAAGTCTTGGCCGCGGCGGGTGCCTCCTTCGACGCGGATTGGTTCGTCGGCGGTGAGGACTCGCGCGTGGTCGTGGCCAAGTTTGGTTTGCAGGTCGGCGACGGCGATCGGCGTGAGATTCGATTCGCTCGCCGCGCCGTTCACCGCGAGCGGGATGTCTTCGAGTCTGTTTGAGGCGGAGCCGGGGGCCAAGGTCTCGGTTTGTTCGGCCGAGATCGTGTACGTCCCCGCCAGAACGGGACGGCGCACCGTCACGCCAGAGACGTTCGGCCCGAGAGCGTCAACGTTGAGCGGCTCGCGCGAACCCGACGGGCGGACGACGGTCAGCCGCGTGTCGGCGCGACGCTCGACCGGCAGCGTGATCTTTTGTCCGGCGAGGTAGTTTCGCGCGGGAAGCGTTCCCTCCATCAACTGGCAGAACGCGCGGTGGTACAGGTACATCGCGCCCGAGCCGCGCATCAGGTTCCAGTTGGAGGTGACTCCGCTGGTGAACATCACGACGCGGCCCGCTCCCATGCGGCGTTCGATGGCGAACGGCAGGGCTTTGGTGTCGTAGGTGGCGAGGACCCGCGGCTGGCTCCGTTTGGCAAGCTCCTCCGGCGCGAGCGACCTGTCGACCAGCGGCAGCGGTGAACGCCAGTGCCACCAGACCGGTTCGATCTCGCGGTACTTGCGGTCTTCGTCGGCGTTGTGGGCCGCGGCGGGCGACTTCTCCGTCGCGCGGGCCGCTTGTTGCGCGGAGTATCCGTCGAGAAACGCCTTCTCGTCGGTGAACCGCTTCTCGTCGGACTTGGCGAGCGAGTCGAGCAGACTCTTGCTCAGGTCGGCCTGCACCACCTTGAAGAACGGCGTCGTTTCAAACAGCGACGACAACGACTGCGAGGACTCTCCCTCGACAAGAAAGAAATCGTGCTGCATCGACGCGAACGCGGCATAGAACGGCACCACCTGTTGCGGAGCCTCTTCCGGCGTGACGCCGTGCGGCTTGGGATCGAGCGGCGCGGGCAACAGCCCCTGTCCGTCGAGCCACGCCCGCTCCTGCCAAGCCACCGGATCGAAACCGGCTCCCGCGAGAATGACCAGCGGCCCGCCCTGCTGCACGTAATCGCGAAGCAGAGGAACGAGAGCCTCATCCGGTTTCTCGATGCCAGCGATCACGACGAGCCGTGCGGTTTCGAGCAACTCCTGCGTGAGACCTTCGGGCCGCACATGCTCGACGTGAATCAGGCGGCGCTGCGATTTGTCACTGCTCGACCGCGGTGCCATCAGGTGGCGGAGGGCATAGGTCTCGCCGATTTTGTTCTTTTCCAGATTCTCTTCGTCGCCGTATTGATCGACGAACACGACAGGCAGCGACGCGACGATCGGAACGACGATCTGCTGCTGGTTGTCGGCGGGAAGCTGGTCGGTCGACTGCAACTCGGACTGCACGACCAGCGTGGCGACGGCGGAACTCGGTTTGAGTGGATCGGCGAGGACATCGAACAGGTGCGAGAACTCGATCTCACGCGCCTGACCGGGGGACAATTCGACCGCCTGACTGCCGACTTCGGTTCCGTCGATGAGGAGTTTTACTTGGACTTCAAACGACGTGTCCGAGCCGCTGTCGGTGGAGCCGCTGGCTTCGACGCGTGCCAGCAATCGACACGGAACCTCGGCACTGGCGAGACCGTCCTCCACATGAAAGTCCGAGACCCAGACGTTGCTCGCCAGAGCCGTCGCCACGTTGACGATCTGCAAGCCGGAGAGACGTTGCAGCAGTTCGGTGGGGGTTCCCGCCTGCCACGCATTCGCCTGAAGATCGGTCAGCACAACGACACGCTTCGATGGCAGATCGGGAGCCTGCTGGCATGCCTGTTCCGCCAGTTCGAGCCCCGCGCGAATGCTGCCTTCAACATCGACCAGCTTCACGCGGTCGAGAACCCGCCGGGCGTCCTCCTTGTTGCGATAGGCGTCGAGCGTGAACGGGTCCTCCGAACCGGCGAGCGGAATTACCGTGATGCGGCTTTCGGGTGGCAGCGAGTCAATAAACTCGGCCCCCTTCCCCTTGGCTCGATCGAGTAGCGTCCCGCCGAGTGCTTCGACTCCGAGACTGCGGCTGTTGTCGACGACGACGACGGCATGCACGGGAGCCCGCGCACTCGCGACCGACTCACCGGCCGAGCGTGCTTCTCTCAACATCCCCATGATCGGGAAGATCGAGACCAACAACCCGCCGAGCAACCCGAACCCAAGCCCCTTCCGTTGCCCCTTCGGCGACGTGGCCCAGCCGATGGCAGATCCAAACACGACCAGCAGACAGAAGGCCAACAACACGCCATGCCACATCGCCCCGGCGGCCGACCCCTTAAAGAACGGCCTCGCCAGAACAAGCCCAAACAACACGACGGCTAGCACTCGCAGTGCCAATAACAAAATATCGCGGATGTGCAGAATCTTGCGGTTGCGCTCGAGGGCCTCACGCAGAAAATCCATCGCCGCCCAACTGACCGTCCGAAACCGGCGTCGGTTGAGCAGGTGAATGATGATCGGCCCGGCAGCCGCCACGGCTCCGGCAATCGCAAACAAACTGGCGTCGAAACTCAGCATCAGACTTCAGTGCTCAAGAGGTACTACCACGGATTTCACGGATGGGCACAGACAAGTGAAAGTCAAATTAAGGCAAAGTCAAAAGCGTCACGTCGAACAATGGCTTGGGCCTCTTATCCGTGCCCATCCGCGTGATCTGTGGTTCAAATCACTTCTGCCCTAGCTTCTCGCGCAGCCCTTCGATCTTCCCTTCTTGGAGGATGGGAAGGTAACGGTTGGGAATTCCGAGGATGAAGCAGCTTACGGCGGTGCCGTAGAGGTGTCCTTGTTTGCCGTGGACCCAGCGGGTGTCTCGCCACGAGCCATCTTCGGCGGCGTTTTCGGGTTTGCGCAGTTGCGAGGCGATGAGGTGGTCTCGCAGGAGCGGGTAGTTCGTGCGCCAGCTTTCTCCGCCCGACTGATAGAGCGCCTGGCCGACGTAGTAGAGCGTATAGGCGTCGAACGGGACTTCGCCGTTTCCTTTGACCGGCTTCAAGCGCGAAATCTCTTTTGAGATCAGGTCGAGGTTCTTCGGAATCCGCCAGTCGTCGTACTGGCCGAACTCTTGGAGACAGACCACGCCGCAAGCGGACATCGCCAGCGTGCCCCGATTGCCGTCGTAGGTGAACTGACCGCCACCCTCTTTCGCCCGTTCGTCGAACCCACGTGCGCCGTTGTCGGCTTTGTAGTGGTCTCGCACCGATTGAATAGCCAGCTTGATGACATCGCCGCGCACTTCAAACCCGCTATCAACGGCACTCCGCAGCGCTTTGGCCTGCATGACGACGATGCTCAGGTCGTGACCGTGCGGTTGCCGTTTGGCTCGATAGTCCCAGCCGCCATCATCGCACTGCGTGTTGGCGATCAACTTGAGAGCCTTGTCGAGCGTCTTGCCAATCGCCGGATCGTCGGTCATCCCATAAGCCTGCCCCAAAACGAAGGCCGTCAGTCCATGGTTGTAGAGGTCTCGCTGAGCATCGGCGATGTTGAGCAACCCCGACGGCTTGGCGTTCTTGACGATGTACTTCAACGCCCGATCAACGTTCTCGCCGTACTTGCCTCGCCCCGGCATGTGCCCCGCCGACATAAAGGCCAACGCCCCAAGCCCGACCAACCCAAGATCGTTCGACTCCCAGTTCCCTTGCGACCCCTGTGTCCGCGCCAGCCACGCGATGCCGCGTTCCAGCGCCAGTTCGCTTTCGGGATTCACTTCCCACTCGTTCTGGGCGAGAAGCGGAGCGGCCAGCGCCAACCAGAACGTTGGCAACAAGAGCAACAATCGGGAGACAGGCGAAAGATGTTTCATAGTGAGAATTGGTGCAGCGACGGAGTTGGTTACGTATTTTTCAAACGGCATGATGAACGTGGGAGCACTGCGGCCCAGAGTGGCTCATCGGAAACCGGACTGCTTCCTGACGCGCGGCACAAAATGACTGCCCCGACGGCTCCGCAGCACGACCACACCCCCACGGAAGCTGGGGGGCTTCCTCGTGCCTCACGACGCAACGCCACCGCCGTCGCGCTGAGACCGCTTCCAGCGAATGATGTCGTCGAGGATTTCGCCCAACTTCAAGGAGGGCTTCCGGCCGAGGGCGGTCGCCAGCTTCGAGACATCAGGGACGCGACGCCGCACATCCTCGAAGTCGTCACCATACGCGTCGCGATACGGCAGATACTCGATGCGTATTTGAGGATCGACTCGTCGAATGATCTCTTCCGCCAAGCCACGAATTGAGACCGGTTCATCGCTGCCAATGTTGAAGACCGAACCGTGGGCGGCTGGCGTTTCGACCAAGCCGATCACCGCATCCACGACTTCACGCACATGACCGAAGCAGCGGACTTGCTCGCCATCGTCATAGACCACGACGGGACCGCCGCTCAAAGCCTGATCGACGAATCTGGGGATCACCATGCCGTAATGGCCGACTTGTCGCGGCCCGACGACATTGAAGAACCGGCCGATCGCCACCTTCAGCCCGAACTTGCGGTAATAGGCCAGCGCCAAGAACTCGTCGATCGCCTTCGAGCATCCGTAGGCCCAACGCGGCCGCGAGGTGGGACCGAAATGCAGGTCATCCTCTTCCGTCCACCGCTCCTTCGGGTTCTTGCCATAGACCTCGCTGGTTGAAGCGAGAAACACACGCTGCTTCCCCTGAGCCGCCAATCGCAGCAGCACTTCGGTCGGATAGATGTTGGTCTCAATCGTGCGCACGGGATCATCGGCCACCAGCTTCACACCCACGGCCGCTGCCATGTGATAGATCACGTCGGTCCCGGTGGTGACTTCCGCCAACAACACCGGATCGGTGATGGAACCGACTCGAATCGTCAGTCGCGCATGGCCTTCGAGATGCACGATGTTCGCCGCGCGACCCGTCGAAAGATTGTCGAGGACGACAACGTCGTGCCCCAGCTCCAACAGCCGCTCCGTGAGATGGCTACCGATGAAACCGGCACCCCCCGTAACCAAACACCGCGCCATGTCGTCCCTTTGAATTCGCAAAGCCGGTCCGGCGCGAAGCCGATCTCGATGGATCCCACGCACACCTCCAGCGGTCTGGTGATCTCGAAGCCGATGCGAGGCCCAGACGATACAGAACCCGGACGACCTTCAACAACCGAGCCATCCGTTTGTGATCCCGCTCGACCGTGATTCAAACTCTTGCGTCGCGAGGTGGCCAAGAAACAAAGGGCTGACCACGAATTTCAACCGAGCCTATTCGCTCATTTCAAAACCAGCGCGACGCGCCAGCGAGGGCCTCACCGCGATTGAACGCCCCGCCCTCGCCTTGATCACGCGAAGCCCTCGCTGGCGCGTTTTGAAGTTGCGCTCTTTGGAGTTTTGTGGATGCTCCCCACCGACCTCGCGTCGGTGGGGACGGAACGTGAAACAGGTGTCTCAGTCCGTCAAAGAACGCAACTTCAAAACTGGCGCGTCGGGCGCGTTGCAAGGCGTGTTGCTCCTAAATGGCTGGGACGGCGTCCAGTTCAGGCGAGACCACTCCGAGGCCGCCGGCCTATTTCCGGCGCGGCCCCCGACAATGAATGTGAACGCGCAAATTAACATAGCGCAAAGCCGGCTTAGCAGCCCACTCGGCCGTTCCGGGAGACGCTCGACCATCTCTTCAAGCAAGATCCGACGCAACCGCATTACGGGTAAGGCACTTCCCGCGAAAGTCCGGTTGTAGCGATTGTTATGATTGAGATGATTATCCGAGTGGTCCGCAATCTGCTTGCTGTGTCGATTGTGCTGATTGAAGCGATCATCTCGATTACATCAGTCGCATCGATTGAATCGGTTACCATGATTGAACCGGTTATGTGTCGGGGCGCGAGGCTTCATGCAGCCCACTCGAAACAGAGCGACCGCGATTTAGGCAACCTCATTTTTCTTCGCAGTTCGAGCGTGCGTGGCGACCTGAGAGACCGCTGCTGCGCTGAGTTGAGCGACCGGCGGGTGTGTGGCACCCGCCGGTCCTTTGTCCTTGCCTCGCCGCCGAAGCGGCACGGCTCTCCATCCGTTGTCGAACCCGTTCGCGACCGGCGGCGCGTTCGGCTGCGGGTGGTGAGTGCCATGCCGCCTCGCCGGAAAGGCACCAATCCCTTGATCCGCTTCGCGCAGCCAGGCATCTGTCACAGGCGTCAAATCGCCGAATCCGCTGCGGTCCTCCGCCCCCTAGGAAAGGCATCCGATGAAAACACTGTGGAACAAATTGATTGCGAACGAGAGTGGACTCATTCTGTCCGCTGAGTTGGTTTTGATCCTGACGATCGGCGTGATCGGAATGGTCACCGGATTGGCCTGCGTTCAGCAGGCGGTGGTCTACGAGTTGAATGACCTTGGGTTGGCGTTCTCAAGCCTCAACCAAACCTACTGGACGCCCAGCTATCGCGGTGGCTGGAAATGCTTCGGCGGAGGCAACAAATCGTTCGTCGCGGGATCGAGTTTCATCGACATCTACGACGGTGGCGCTGGCGTACAGGGAAGTTCCATGGCACCGGTGACGACAAGTTTTGGTGCCGTGTCGGAGATCAACACCGGAGTGGGTTGCCGTATCGTCACAACGCCGTCGAATGCCTGTCTGCCCGCCGCGCCAATGCCGCAACCACAGGGAGTCGGCAGGCCGTGTGAGGTTTGCCCACCCGGGACTGAGGTCGTCCCCTGCCCCATCACGGTCCCAACTGTTCCCAGCCAGCGTTGAGCCACGGAGTCGCGCAGCCACTGCCTCGAATTCCGTTCGGCTGGCCAGCGCGAGCCATCCCGATGCGGGCCGCACACCGAACGACTTCGCTCGGTGTGCGGCCCGCATTCGTGTTGTCCGGCAAGCCGACGGATAGCGATTCCGCGCGACGACCGGGTCATTGCCTTCCAACCTCGCACGACCTCCATTTCTTCCCTGCATTCGCTTCAATGGAAATCATCGCGCCTGTACGACGAATCGCTACAAATATCACAGGGAGGACGACGGTCAAATCGAGATTGAGCCTCAAAGCTGGCCTGCTGCACCTATGCAGAATAATCGTCTTCCGTGACATCATGATAAGAGTCGCGTCAACCGGCCTGAACGGTATTACCGGCTCGGAAACCCGTCCGTCCTGCATCCCCCAATCGCCACAGTCGGCTTAACATACTGACCAGTATGGTGATAAGCCCGACTTGCCCGATTATTCCGCTGTTCTGTTCTGTGCCGAATCCGTGTCTGGCACCGGATGTGCCTAACATACCAGTCATCGGGAATGTAGGAACTGCTCTGACAAGAACCGTCAGTAACGCTAAGTTCGATTTCGCATAGAAGATCGCTTGGACGGCGGGAGCCGTGTTTGCCGCTTGGGTGGAATACAGCGATTGAATTGATTGTCCGAATAACTACTGCTCGGGACGCGACCTTCGACTTCGGGAAAACACCCAAGTACCGGGATCGAAACGCCTCTGAGTTCCTTGCGGGGCGGTCCCCGATCTTCGGGTCGGCCCGCCCTGTGGATACAGGCCTGCCGCAACTCCGGCTTCACTCGCAAAGCGAGGGAGTTCCGGCACGGCGGAGCGAGATGGCCATCGGCGGCAAGTGTCGAAGTGACGCTTCGGCACTTGACTGGCGAGATGGCCAATGACGTGAACTACTGCTCGGGACGCGACCTTCGACTTCGGGAAAACACCCAAGTACCGAGATCGAAACGCCTCTGAGTTCCTTGCGGGGCGGTCCCCGATCTTCGGGTCGGGCCTCCCTGTGGATACAGACCTGCCGCAACTCCGGCTTCACTCGCAAAGCGAGGGAGTTCCGGCACGGCAGAGCGAGATGGCCATTGGCCGCGAACGCTGGCGTTCGCCGCCCCGATGGGCACGATTCTTTGAGGTTAGTGTCCGACCTCCCCGTCGTTGGCGGGGGAGCACGTGGACTCAAGTCAGTGAATTTTCTCGGAGACGGTCTCGCCGACCTGATTCCGTGTTGGGTGCAATTGCCTGCGGCGTCGCGAGCCACAGGCGGTCTCCTCGCGTCAGACGAGGTTGGTTCAGCGGCCAGGGCCCGGAAGCTGAATCAGTCTGGCAATCGTTCGGAATTCACTCGCCACACACTGGTGAATTCTGGACTCGCAGCCGGTTGTTGTTCCGTACTCAACGGGCACCGGCGGCAAAGTTTGGTTGGTTTCAACTCAGTACAGTTCAGTCTCTCAAAAAAAGGTCTCTCACATGCTCAAGAATCTTTGGAATGACGAATCAGGCGTGATCATCTCCGCCGAATTGGCCCTCGTTCTGACGATCGCCGTGCTGGCGATGGTTGTCGGCCTCAGCGAAGTCGCTGTCGCGGTCAACACCGAATTGAATGACATCTCGAACGCTATCGGGTCTCTGAATCAGAGCTTTGCGGTAACCGGCTTCGCTGCGGGGACCGCCCTCACGAAGATCAAAAGTACCACGGGTGGTTCACGGTTTACCGACGGCGTCGATGATTGCGACGTGAATACGACTTGCGAAATCGTCTGCGGAGCGCCTACGACGCCTGTTGGCGACGGCGGATCGATCCTCTAAGCCGGTATCCGCCGCCCTCTTTCGGTTGGCTAACAACTCGCAGACTCCGGAAGGTTCGCCTTTCGGAGTCTGTCGGTCATTTGACCTACCAAACAAGTACGCCTCTGCTCTCAGCCCCTCTGAGCGACATTTAACTTCACTGGTGACGAAGACAATCACCAAGGTTCGTTCTCTGGACCGCGTCGTGTGGATGATGTCACAGACGATTGTGAGACCAACACGACCTGTGAACTGGTCTGCGGTACTACTGTCGGCTTGATGCCGGGCTGTTTGCGGCCCGGCATCCATGTGCGACAACGGAAATGAAACAAGGCCGCAACAGCAGCGCTGTTGCGGCGTTGTCCGTTGTGACTCAGGCTGGCACCTGTGATGCCGTTACTTCGTCACAAAGGCAAAGAAGTAGAAGACCAATCCGGTGACCGAGGTCAGCACGATGTCGAGCGTGGAAAGCCAGCCGAGCGTTTTGTGCAGGCGGCTGTGTGGAGATGGCTGCGGTGGCGAGGGGATGTGGCGCAGAGCCAGCCCGATCGTTGTGGCCCACAGCAGCGGAGTCGAAATCGCGAAGGCGAGATGAACCCACAGCACCCGTTGGGCGAAGGCGAGTTGGTCCTCCGTCAGTTTAATCTCGCGTTTGGCGACGACGTTCTTCCAGCCGCCTTGAATCCATTGCAGGTCGATCTCAAACAGACCAACCGCGACTAGCAGAACGATGCCCAACAGCAACTGCAACGTTCGGTGCAATCCGTACTGATGCCGGACTTTCACCGCAATCAGGCTGTAGACGAGAACCGGAACGATCAACACCAACGCGACGACGACAAAGTCGAGCATGAATGACGTGCGATAGCCTAGGAATCCGTCGTTCATCAGAGCTGGCTCACTTTCGCAAATCGCGGGGTTCGGGCTTTGATTAGAGGGCATTGATTAGAGGGCATTGCAAAACTAGCCCGACGCGCAAGCGAGGGCTTCACGATCATCGAATGCCCAGCCCTCGCTTGCGCGTCGGGCTAGTTGTTCGAGGCAAACACAGGTTTTGAAATTCCCTTTGAGAATTCATCAGGCTGCGACTTAACCGACACGCGCCCGGCTGTCGGCCAGCATCTTGTCGAACAACTCGCGCTGCGTGATGAGTTCGGCGGCGGGATCGACGGGAAGCACGCCCTCTTCCAACAGCCACCAGCCGGAGTAATCGAGCTTCACGTACAGGTCGAGCAATTGCTGATGCGGGTACGTCTTCGAGTCCATCAGATGCACGTGTGTTGTCTCACCGAGCCGAGCCTTCACGAGATTGAAATTGTGTTCGAGTCCGGGGGCTTCGAGGTCTTGTGGATTTGAGTTCCAGCAGAGAGCAACATTGGGATTGTCGGCCACGTCCATGATCGCCCTAACGGTTGGCAACTGCGCACAGCCCCCGTGAATTTCGAGACGGATCTGCTGACCGAAGCCGGTCGCGAACTCAGCGAGTTGGTTGAGCGACTTGCCGATCTGCTCGATGGTCTTCTCGCGCGGCACGTCCTTGTGGAATGAGTCCGGCTTGACCTTCACACCTGAACCACCCACATCGTGGCTCAACTCAATGAACTGCTTCGTCGCCTCAATGGCCTTGGCGACAACGGCTGGATCGGGGCTGTCGTAACGCTCATTGCTGCCGATCCCGAGAAACTTGACCGAGCTGTCAGCGAACCGCTTCCGCACGTCAGACCGTTCCTGCATCGACAGGTTCGGCTCGACACCGTGCTTGTGCGTCGTGCGCAACTCAACGCCCAGCACTTTGGCCTTCGCGCAGTTGGCGATCAGAGTGGACAAGTCCCAATCTTTGGCCCATTGGTAGGTGACGAGTCCGTAGCGGATGTCGCCCCCTTTTTTCTCGCGGGTGGCAACAGGCTTCTCTTGAGCGATGCAAGTCTCCGGCAGCGCCCCGAGTCCGGCCGCCAATGTCGCCCCCGCTGCTGTTTCCAAAAACATGCGCCGCGAAACATGAGACATGGCTGGGCCGTTCTAAGAGTTCGTTCAACACACCGAGAAAGCATCGGCCCAACCGGAAGAGGACGCCGTTCAGGCCGATGACGAATGACCGCGTTAGAGCTGACCAAAATCGCAACGACGCTCACTTGTCGTCGAGCAGTTCAACCGCCGCGAACTTCTTGCCTTCGAGCATTTCCAAACTGGCACCGCCGCCCGTGCTGACGTGTGTCACCTTGTCGGCCAGCCCGAATTCTTGAATGGCCGCCGCGCTGTCGCCACCGCCGATGATGCTGACCGCACCGCTGGCGACGATCGCGTCTGCGACGGCGCGCGTCCCGGCATCGAATGGTGGCATCTCGAACACTCCCATGGGGCCGTTCCAGACAACCGTCTTCGCCGACTTGATGACAGCCTCGTACTTCGCGATCGTCGCGGGGCCAATATCAAAACCTTCCCAGCCCCCTTCGTTCGGGATTGTTCCGGCCGCGACAACCTGTTTGTTACACGTCCCTTTGAAGTCATCGCCGCAGTGCGTGTCGAGCGGCAGCAGCAGTTTGTCGCCACCGCTGGCGATCAGTTCGTTCGCCAGATCGACCTTATCCTTTTCGACGCGACTCCGGCCGACGCTGCCTCCCTGCGCGAGGGCAAACGTGTAGGCCATCGCTCCACCAATCAGCACTTTGTCGCAGATCGCGAGCAAGTTTTGGATGACGTTGATTTTGTCCGAGACCTTTGCGCCGCCCACGATCGCCACGAACGGGCGAGCGGGATTCGCGATTGCTTCTGACAGGAACTTGATCTCTTTCTCAACGAGAAACCCGCAGACCTTGGGCTTGCCCGACATCGCGTTCGGCACGGCGACCATCGAACCTTCCGTGCGATGGCACGTCCCGAACGCATCGTTGCAATAGATGTCGCCCATTGCCGCGAGGACCGCCGCGTACTCGGAGTCTCCCTTTTTCTCGCCCTTGTTGAAGCGAACGTTTTCGAGCAACAAGACTTCGCCGTTCTTCAAGGCCGCCGACTTGGACTGGGCTTCGTCACCGATCGTGTCCGCTGCGAAGTGGACCGGACAACCGAGCAGTTCCTGCAATCGAACGGCCACCGGCGCGAGGCTGTACTTCGCATCAGCCGCTGCGTCCTTCCCTTCGGGCCGACCGAGATGACTCATCAGGATGACTCGACCACCGCGATCCAAGACCGACTTAATAGACGGCAATGCTTCGGTGATGCGGCGGTCGTCGGTGATCTGTTGCGCGTCATCCAACGGAACGTTGAAATCGCACCGCATGAGAACGGCTTTGCCGGAAACGGAGACATCGGCAACAGACAGCTTGGCCATGATCGAGAGAACTTTCGTTGAGCTTTTCGGGGGATTGAAAAGAGGACGTTTCCGACGGAAGTGGTGAGCCGGGCGGCGTAAGCCCTCGGACTCTTGAGATAGCCGTTAAGAATCCGGGGTCTTACGCCGCCCGGCTCACCTAATTCGGACTTCTGTCGGTTACGTCAAAGAGGTGTGAGAGAATGTGATTCGCAACTCGTTTCCAAGCCGCCAAACGCGAGCCTGCGGCATCGGATGGTATGTTAGAGGCCGCTCAGAAGACTGCCAAGCGACCGACCAACGGGGCAACAGCCTCTTGAAAAACAGCCCCGTGACCATTCGTTGCGTATTGAGCAGGCAACGGAGTGGGAGGTCGAGGAGAAAAAGATTCGATGAACGCGGCCGTTCGTGCCGGAGTCGGATCAAATCTGTGGAAAGGATCATCGTGAGTCGGCTTGTCGGACAATCCGGTCTGGACGGTCTTTAACGATTCTCCTAATTTCCCGCCGCTGGCATCTCGTTTGTCACCCCCCCTTCCAGAAAAGGAGTTTTGGATGCGTAAGTTTGGCGTTGCTCTCGTGTTGACTGGTACCGCTGTGTGGCTCACCGGCTGTGGAATGCAGTTGGGCAGTCCTGCGGCGTCGTCCGCGCGAGGCGGTCTCGCAGTCGTCGATTTGGACAAAGTTGCCGCTGAGACCGGCAAGAACATCGACATGAAGAATGTGTTCCAACTTCAGGAAAATTCGGTCAAGCAGCAGTTGGCTCGCGCCCAGATGAGCGCGAACTCACAACTGGATGCCAAGGTCAAGGAGGCCGGCGAGACTCCCTCCGACCAACAGCAGAAGGATCTCCAGCAGTTCCGTCTGAATGCGGGCAACGTGTTGGGAAAACTGCAAAACGAAGCCAGCACCAGGCTGGGCCAAGCTCGGCAGGATCAGATCGCCAAGTTCCGTTCGGAAATCAAGCCGCTCGCTCAAGAGATCGCTATGAAGCGAGGCCTCAGCGTCGTGATTCCGAAAAACGAAGGCTTGTTGCTGTCGGTTGATCCCGGTGTTGACATCACCGACGACGTGATCAAGGCGTACCTCGCCAAGCGACCCGCCCCAACTGCCGCGAGCACTGCGGCAACACCCACGCCGATCCCAGCCAAATCCACCGCCCCCGCCAAAACGGCTGCGGCGATGCCGAAGGAAGCTGACGAAAGCACCAAGTAATCCGACGAAATTGCCAAGTGAATTGCCTCGTTGCTGGAATAGATTTCAGTGACAGTGATCCTTGAACACGCTGATTCAACTCGCACGCCGCGCCCCTCGGATTTTTAGTTTCCGAGGGGCGTTCGTGTTGTTTGAGCTTGCTGTGATGAATCCGCCTGTTTCGCGACTGCGGTGAAATTCCGCTCGGGCTGGCGACGAGCGGTAGCCGATAAGGCACTCACTCATGACCCTTGCGTCCGCGCCGGCGAAAGGCTGGCGTCTCATCCTTTGAATGTGGCTTCATGGCGAACCGCAAAGAACTGGGCATTCCTGCCTGGCTGACGACAGTCTGCACACTGGTGTGGCTGCTGATCGTCGCACCCTGCCAGTCATGGTCTCAGCCCCCAATTCCCGACGCGCTGTCGACCCGGTCGCTCGCGGTAGCCGCTTCACCTACGACCGTTCCCTCCGCTCCGCAGCCCGTTGTTGTTCGCGGCCCGTGCGATCCCGACTACTGGCTCGTCAGTACGCGCGGCTGCAAGTCGCAGGTCGAATGTTGCCAACCCTGCAACTATCAGGTCTATCGGTTTGACGGACCTTGCCCCGGCCGCGCCGCTGATTTGAATGAGATGTACTCCTCACTTCAGCCCGGCGTTCCGGTCTGCTTCATGGCCCACGGCAGCTTTGTCGAGTGGGACTCGATGATGCAGGACTGTGCCCAAACGTATCGCTGGCTGCGGCAAGCGGCCCCTCACCAACCGTTGCACATCGTCTTCTTTACTTGGCCCAGCGATGACTCCGTCCGGCTGGTCCGAACTTTGGATGTCAATAAGCTTGGACGACGCGCCGAGTTGAACGGCCTCTATCTCGCGCAATTGATCGCGGCGGTGCCCGAGGGACATCCGATTAGTTTGATCGGTCACAGCCACGGAGCACGCATGGTGAGCGCGACGGCTCACGCCATGGCCGGAGGCGAAATTGATGGACGTTGTTTTGCGAACGGTCCCGATTTTCGACATCGCGTCCGAATCGTGTTGGCGGCCGCCGCGATCGACCACGATTGGTTCAATCCGGGCGGACATCTCGACCGCACACTGTGTCGCGCGGAAGCCGTGTTGAATCTCCGGAATCGCCACGACTTCCCGCTGCTGTTCTATCCGACGCGCCGGCTGTTCTCTTCGAGAGCACTCGCCATCACCGGCGTGACACACAGCGATCGCCGACAACTGGGCGTTCACAATTGTCGGATCGACGACTGCGATGTCACGCAACTGGTCGAACTGGGCCACGTCTGGGCGCACTATTACTGCCAGCCCGACATCGCCGCCGCCATCCGCCACTTCGTCTACTTCGACGAATGATGTTCCGAGCCAGCGGCTCTGTCACACATGCGGTAAACAGCCTGTTGAAAAACGTAAAGTAGGCGGCTCGCCTGCTCGCATCTCTAGTTGGAAAACACAGGCGAGCCGCCTGTGCTACGTTTTCCCAATAGGCTGGGACGGGGCTCACTTGCCCGCCTTGGTCCCTCAGGCACCGCCGTCAGCATCAGAACGGGGCCTACACATCACCTGCTCCGAACGCCTCATGGCTGACCATCTGAGCTGTTGAGCGGTTTGATCCCGACACCCGAACAAGCAAGACGCTTACCCTACGGCGCAGCGACCAACTCCCCCGCACAAACTTTGCCGTCAACTTCCTCATTGAGGTTGACGCACGCTGACACGGCAGGAAGAATCGATGCGTGCTCGGGCGAGCCGGTCGCAAGCGGTGCGATGCCGCTCCTATGTTCCGCTCAAAACGCCCGTCAAGAGTTCGACTGTACGACTTTCCGTAGGGTGGGCTGTGCCCACCACAACCGGTATCGCGTGGTGGGCACAGCTCATCCTACATTTGGCGAACTCAGACAATCGAACCAGCGACCTCTTCGGAAGCGAGTGCCAAGTGAAAAGTGCGAAGTGCAAACTGAAGAGCGCTCCCGAACGTGGCCCGTCCGGCACTTTGCACTTCTCACTTCTCACTTTGCACTTCGCACTCCTCTTCTCTTTGTTCGCGATCCCTTCCGCAGACATCGCAGCCGCCGAACCATCTTCTGCCGTGACGTTCGAGTCCGACATCCAGCCATTGCTCACGCGCTTCGGCTGCAACGCGGGGGCGTGCCACGGCAAGTCGCGCGGTCAGAATGGATTCGCTCTTTCGCTGCTGGGCTTTGATTCCGACATGGACTACGCAGCGTTGGTCCATGAAGGGCGAGGCCGTCGCGTCTTCTCGGCGTCACCTGCGACGAGCCTCTTGTTGCGGAAGGCGACTGGCCAAGTTCCTCATGGTGGCGGAGCGAGGTTCGCGCCGGGGACGCCTCACTATGAACTCATCAGCGCGTGGTTGCTGAGCGGTGCCCCGCGCACTCCGGCCGATGCGCCCAAGATCGTGCGCGTTGTTGTCGAGCCAGCCAATCGCAGCCTCGTCCCGAAGGAGAGCTTCGCGCTCAAAGCGATCGCGGAATACTCAAACGGAGCCCGGCGCGATGTCACTGATAGCACCGCCTTCCAATCGAACGATCGCGCCGTCGTGGCCATCAACGGCGAAGGACAAGTTCAAGCCGGATCGCTTCCTGGCGAGACCGCGATCATGGCGCGTTACATGAGCCACATTGCCGTCTGCGCGATCACGATTCCGTTGCCGGGAGCCGTCCCCGACGCGGCCTACGACGCACTCCCGCGACTCAATGAGATCGACGCTCTCGTGTGGAAGAAGCTCAAGCTGATGGGGATGCTCCCGTCCCCAAACACGAGCGACGCGACCTTTCACCGACGTTCGTTCCTGCGAGTCATCGGTCGCTTGCCGACTCCCGATGAGACCCGGGCGTTCCTCGCCGACAACCGTTCTGACAAGCGGCAACTCCTCGTCGATCAACTCCTGCAACGGCCCGAGTACGCCGACTTCTGGGCGAACAAATGGGCCGACCTGCTCCGACCCAATCCGTACCGCGTCGGGGTCAAAGCCGTTTGGAATTTGGACTCCTGGCTGCGAGACGCCTTCCGCAGAAACATGCCGTACGATCAGTTCGTGCGCGAGTTAGTCACGGCGCAAGGCAACACGTTTCGCGAGGGGGCGACGGTCCTCTATCGCGATCGCCCGACGCCCGTTGAGATCGGCTCGTCCGTCAGCCAACTGTTTCTCGGCGTGAGGCTCGAATGTGCGAAGTGCCATCACCATCCGTTCGAGGTCTGGAGCCAAGACGACTTCTACGGCTTCGCCTCGTTCTTCGCCCGCGTCGGTCATCACGGTGGCATCTCGCCCCCGATCTCGGGGACGGAAGAGATCATCTACAACCTGCCGGCCGGCCTGTTGAATCACGGTCGCACGGGACTCCCCGTGGAACCGAAAACGCTCACCGGCCAGTCGCTGAAGATCGGCCCGGACGACGACCCGCGCGAAGTCCTCGCCGAATGGATAACGAGCGAATCGAACCCCTTCTTCGCAAAGGTCATGGCCAATCGCGTCTGGTCCGAGTTGATGGGCCAAGGCTTGGTCGATCCGGTCGATGACATCCGCGCGACGAACCCCGCGTCGAATGAACCGCTGCTCGACTACCTCGCCGCCGACTTCCGCCAGCACAAGTACGACATCAAGCATCTGATCCGCCGCATCATGACCTCGCACGTCTTCGGTCTCAGCTCGAACCCGTCCGAGCGAAACATCTCCGACACCAAGAACTTCTCGCGGTACTATCGCCAGCGACTGCGCGCCGAAGTGTTGCTCGACTCGGTCAACGATGTCCTCGGTACGGAAGAGGACTTCGCCGCGATGGCTCCCGGTTCACGAGCCTCTCAACTGTGGACCCACCGCGCGGCGTCGCAGTTCCTCGACACCTTCGGACGCCCCGACCCGAACCAAGACCCGCCGTGCGAACGAACGAGCGATGTCACGACGCCGCAGGTCTTGCATCTGATGAACTCGCCTGCCTTCAACAAGAAGCTCGCGACCGACACCGCACAACCGGCACGATTGGCGGCCAGCGAATTGCCGAACGACAAACTCGTCGAAGAAGTTTTTCTGAGAATCTATTGCCGTCCGCCAACAACGGCCGAAATGACTAAAGCCGCCGCCATCCTCCCCGCCAAAGAATCACGCCGCCCGAACGTCGAAGACCTCTTCTGGGCACTGATGAACACTCCCGAGTTTTACTTCGTTGATTAAGAACCCCAACCCGCAGCGTGAAAGCCGGGGTCAGGTGGTTCAAAGTTCATTTTTCGCGGCGAAAAATGAACTTTGAACCACCTGACCCCAAACCTAGACAATCCTCAACTTTCCCTTGAGACGAAATCATGACAACGCATCGCAACTGTGAAGGACTCCAGCGACGAGACTGCCTCAAGCTGGGGCTGGGGGCGTTGCTCGGCGGCGGGTTTGTGGATGCCCTCCGGCTGCGGACCAACGCCGAACCAAAGACCGCACGCAAGACGAGTTGCATCCTCGTCTGGCTCGATGGCGGGCCGAGTCACTTCGAGACGTTCGACCCCAAGCCCGACGCGCCCGCTGAGATTCGCGGTGAGTTCTCCTCGATTCAGACCAAGATTCCCGGTGTCAACTTCTCCGAGAACATGACCAAGCTGGCGGCGATCAGCGACAAGCTGACGATCATCCGCTCAGTGCGTCACGATCAGAACAATCATGGCGCGGGGAACCACTACATGACGACCGGTTCGCCGACGCGCATCCCGGTCAGTTGCGGAGCCTTCGTCAGCTTCCATCCCAGCATGGGATCGGTCACGTCGGCCGAGCGCGGCGCGCCAGCGGGACTGCCGCCATACTTCTCGCTTCCCGACATGACTCGCTCCGGCGGCCCCAACTTTCTCGGTGCCCGTCACGCGCCGTTCGTCGTGGCCGACGATCCGAACAACGCGGCGTTTCAAGTCCGCGACGTGACAATCCCCAAGGACGTGGCCGACGGTCGCGCGATGACTCGCCGCGAACTTCGCAATCAAATGGACGGCCTGTTGCGATTCCAGGATCGTTCGACCGGCGACCCGGTCCTCGGTGTCGATGAGAACTTTCACCAAGCGGTCTCCCTGATGACTTCACCTGCCGCCCTCGCCGCGTTCGAGATTCAGCGCGAGTCGCCGCTCGTGCGCGACAACTACGGACGGAGTGCCTTCGGGCAGCGTGCTCTGCTTGCGAGACGACTCGTCGAAGCGGGCGTTCCGTTCGTCACGCTGAACAACGGCGGCTGGGATCATCACTCGAACATCTTCCCGGCGTTCAAGAAGCAGGGGCAGGAATTGGAGTCCGTCGTCGCCACGCTGATCGAAGACCTCGACCAACGCGGCCTGTTGGAAACCACACTCGTCATCGTGATGGGCGAGTTCGGGCGGACACCGACCATCTCGACGCTGCCCGGTTCGACCACTCCCGGTCGCGACCACTGGTCCAACGCGATCTCGATCCTCGTCGCCGGTTGCGGCACGCCGGGCGGCCAAGTCGTCGGAGCCACCGATCGCAACGGCTACACCGCAATCGAAAAAATCTACGCTCCCGAAAACCTCGTCTCGTCGGTCTATCTCAAGCTCGGCATCAATCCCGACAAGATGCTCTACAACACTGTTGGCCGCCCCACGCACCTCGTCAGCGACTCGCGCCCGATCGCGGAGTTGATGGGATGAGGTCGCACTCGATGAAGAACCTCACGAAAGCGTCTGTAGGATGGGCACTCCTGCCCGTCCGCTCTTCAAAGCCAAAATCGGACGGGCAGGAGTGCCCATCCTACAGGCTGCGGACCCGCTTCCTCGCGCTGGCATTTGCCATTGCCATGCTGCCGGACTTCGCACACGCCGCTGCTCCCGCGCTCACGCATCTCTTTCCGGCGGGAGGCCAGCGCGGGACGAAGGTGACGGTGACGTGCGCGGGCAACGCGGCGATGTGGCCGGTCAGCGTGACGGCTCCCGGCGTCGATGTTGTCGTCGGGACCGAGGCCAACAAACTGGAGGTCACGATCCCGGCGGACCTCGCTGCCGATCGTGTCTGGTTCCGGCTCTTCAACACCGAGGGAGCTTCAGCCGCCGTCCCGTTTCTGATCGGCAACGTCAAAGAGATCGAAGAGGTCGAGCCGAACAACGCGCCGACGAAAGCTCAAGCCGTTGCCGAGCTGCCCGTCACGATCAACGGGACGTTATCGGCCTTCGGTGATGTCGATGGCTTTCACGTGACACTCGCCATCGGGCAAACGCTGGTCGCATCGCTCGATGCTCACGCCAAACTTGGCTCGCCGATGGACGCGATCTTGCAAGTGGTCACGCCCGACGGATTCGTCTTAGCCGAGAACCACGACGCCGTTGATCTCGATCCGCGTCTGATCTTCACAGCGACCAAACCGGGGCCGCACATCGTACGCGTCTTCGCGTTTCCCTCGGCCCCCGATTCGTCGATCGCGTTCCACGGCGCGGCGAACTACATCTACCGACTGACACTCACGACCGGCCCGTTCGTCACGCACGCCGTTCCGCTCAGTGTCTCACTCGGCGATCCGACGGCAGCGGCGGGCTTGGGACAGGTGGAGCTGTTCGGCTGGAATCTTCCTCCCGACGCCAAGCGACTCGTCGTCCCGTTTGGTGGACCGCAGCACACCGATCTCGTCGAGCTGGAGACGCGCGGCGATCTGAGGATCGTGGACAACGCGCGGCTGGGATTCGTCGTCGCGCCCGACATCGCCGGGTCCGCTCGCGTCCGCTTGGTCCCCCATGCGATCGTCCCCGAGATCGCGTCTCTCGATCCCAACAACCTGACCGTGATCACTCCCCCGAGTTCCATCACGGGCCGATTGCCAAAGCCGCGCGAGACGGCCACCGTGCGCATCCCGTTGAAGAAGGGACAGCAACTCGTCGCCTCGGTCGAAGCCCGCAGCCTCGACTTCAACCTCGACCCCATGCTGCGGCTGACCGACCCCGCTGGCAGTGTGGTGCTGAACGTCAACGACACGACTCCGATGCGAGCCGTCGTGCTGACTCACGCCGCCTCACAAGACGGCGACTATCAACTCACCGTGCGCGACCGACACAACCGCGGCAGCAACCGCAGTTTCTTTCGGCTCACCGCGCGACTGGAAGAGCCCGACTTCGAACTGACCGCCGCCGCCGATGCGCTGATCATCAACCCCGATAAGCCGACCGAGTTCGTCATCAACGTCGTCCGTCGCGCACCGCCCGGCGTGACCGTGGGACCGATCACCATCGAAGCGGTCGATCTCCCGCCCGGCGTCACCGCCGCCGCCGTCATCTCAGAACCGACCGGCGCGACGGCGACCAAAGTCACGCTCAGCCTCACCACCACCGGCCCCGCATTCTCAGGACGCCTCCGCCTCAAAGGAACTGCCAGCCAACCTGCGACGATCCAACGACTCGTCCGCACGCCGCTTCAGTTGAACGCCTGCTTCGACTCCTTGTGGCTGACGGTCATCGGGAAGCAGCAGTGAGTTTTGAGTAGTCCTCAAACAAGCGAACCCCACCGGGCTTGCCCCGGTGGAAGCAGGGCTTTGCACTATTTGCCAGTCACTCAAATCGGCGCAGCGAGTAGTGCAAAAACCCGCGAGCCATCGGGGCAAGCCCAGTGGGATCGCTTGTTTAACGCGAGACAATTTCGCGTGAGAAACTCACGGTCTACGCACGTCGAGGGAGATGATCTCGCGACCGTCGCGCAGGAAGAGGCGTCCATTGGAGAGTGCGGGGGCTTGGCGAGTTGTCTCAAGGACGGTGGCTCGTCCGAGTTCGTCGTACTTCTTTGAGGAGGCGCGGGCGACGACCAACTCGCCCGCCATCGTGGTCATGAAAAGTTTGCCGTCGGCGGCGATCAGGTTGCCCTTGCCAAAACGGGGCACCTGCCACGCTCGCTCGCCCGTCGTCGCGTTGACGCACGTCAGGTGAGTGACCGGGCCAGCACCACCGACGTTGTCCATGCCGTACAGAAAGCCATCGAGCAGAATCGGTGTCTGCCATTCGCTGCGCAGGACGCTCTTCGGGCCGAATGACTGCCAGGCTTCGGTGATCTCAAACTTGTCGGCCTTGGGTTTCAGGTCGAGCAGCACGCTACCGTGGTTCTCGCCGGCCGACAAAAAAAGTTGGCCTTTGATTGAGAGTGGCGTCGCGATGTTGCAGTCATAGTTCGTCTCGAAGGGATAGCGCCAAAGCACCTCACCCGTTTGGGGAGCGACGCCGAGAACCGAACGTCCCGTGTACGACACGATCTGAGAGCGGCCTCCCACTTCGAGCAACGTCGGCGACGAGTAGCCCGCCGGATCCTTGCCTGCCGTCCAGACCTGCTTGCCGGTTTTCGTGTCGTAGGCCACGAGAGTTCCGGTCCCCGCACCGACCGTCACGATGACTTGATCGCCGATCACAAGCGGCGAACTGGCCATACCGTATTCGGCCTCTTTGCCGGAAAGCTCCGTCAGTGGATCGGCCGACCAGAGCTTCTTCCCGTCGCGCACATCAAGTGCGACCAGCAGTCCTTCACCACTGAAGACGAAGACCTGATTGCCCACAATCGCGGGCGTCGCACGCGGTCCGTCTCCCATCGGGTTGCGATAGGCGTCGGCAATCGCCGTCTCCCAGAGCGACTCACCTGTGCGCGAGTTCAACGCGACCACCCATTGCTGCCGCTTGTTCTGAACCAGCGTGAGGACTCGACCGCGACTGATAGCCAGCCCCGACATGCCGACTCCGCCGGGAACACGCCAGACGACCTTCGGCCCGCCTTCCGGCCACGTTTCGATCAGATTAGGTTCGCTCGAAATACCGTTGCGTTGCGGCCCAAGAAACTGCGGCCACTCGCCAGCCAGCATGGCTTCTGGCGCTGCGGCTCCCGCTTTTTGCGAGGCAGGCGGCTGAGCGGCTGCTCGATCTGGGACTGCCGTCAACAGAGCCAAGCACGCTGCGGCCAGAGTCCAGAAGTTCACTCGACGACTTGTTGTGACGGACATCTTCAACACCTCCTTGGTTTCGTTCCGAGTTTTTTTGATCGCGAGTCAACCTTCACGCGGCCGGAGCCAACACCAACCCGAAGCGTGAGCGAGGACGGTCTTTCGGTATCCTCGCCCACGCTTCGAGTTGGTGTCACAAGACACCGCTCACCTCACAGCCGCGCACCGTATTGACGTTCGTAGTACGAAAGGTACTCACCTGACTTGATGCGTGCGATCCAATCCGTGTTCGCCTGATACCACTCAACCGTTTGCTTCAAGCCCTCGCGGAACGTGACCTGCGGCTCCCAGTCGAGCTCGCGTTTGGCCTTCGTGGCGTCGATGGCATAGCGGTGATCGTGTCCCGGCCGGTCGGCGACGTACTTGATGAGCGTCTTCGGCTTGCCGAGTGCCTCCAGCAGCGAGTATGTCAGGTCGAGGTTCGTCAGTTCGCAGTCGCCGCCAAAGTTGTAGACCTCACCGGGCGTACCTCGTCGCAACGCCGCATCGATTCCGCGACAGTGATCGAGAACGTGAATCCAATCTCGCACGTTGAGGCCCGTGCCGTAGACCGGCAGCGGCTGGTCTTGAGATGCGTTCGAGATGAACAGCGGGATCAGCTTCTCGGGAAACTGATACGGCCCGTAATTGTTCGAGCAGCGGGTCGTGACCGCTGGAAAGCCAAACGTGTGGAAGTAGGCTCGCACCAACAGATCGGCCGCCGTCTTAGACGCTGAGTACGGACTGTTCGGGGCGAGTGGCGTCTCTTCGGTGAACTTCCCGTCGTCACCGAGCGATCCATAAACCTCATCGGTCGAGACCTGCACGTAGCGAGAGATGCCTGCCTGACGACAGCAATCGAGCAGCACCTGCGTCCCGACAATGTTCGTTTGAACAAACGGTCCGCTGTCGAGAATGCTCCGATCGACATGGCTCTCCGCTGCGAAGTGAACCACGGCGTCGATTCCTCCCGGCTGGAGCAGTCCGGTCAGGAACTCACGGTCGCAAATATCGCCGCGCGCGAACTCATACCGAGCGGCCAGCGCGGGATCGTTCGCGAGATCCGCGAGGTTCTCCGGATTCCCCGCGTACGTCAGCTTGTCGAGGTTGATGATCGATAGCTCGGGATACGTGGCCAACTCGTGCCGAATGAAATTCGATCCAATGAACCCACAACCGCCCGTGACGAGGATTCGCTTCATGTTTGACTCAACAACAGAGGTTTTCGTTTCACACCAACCCGCAGCGTCAGAACTTGTCCAGGAATTACGGTCTGTCTTGAACAACACCAACCCGAAGCGTGAGCAGGACGCATGTCGCTCGACGCTCGTCCTCGCTCGCGCTTCGGGTTGGTGTTGTTCTTGGACTAGCTCTCCGTGAGGAAGAGCATGTCAGTCCTCGCGGACACTAAGGATTGGTGTCCGCGTGTGCCGTGCGGGGGTATATCTGCCCTCGCAGGTTTTCTCCAGTAGCGTCGGCCGGGCGATTTGCTGACGGCCCGCCTACAATGGAGCCGCGTTGATCCTCGCGACACTCACCCAGATTCCATCGAACCATGACCACTCCCATTCCTCCTGAATCGTTCCATTCCATTGAAGAAGCCCTCGACGCTCTGAAGGCCGGTCGTTTGATCATCGTCGTCGATGCAGAGGAACGAGAGAACGAAGGCGACTTCGTCTGTGCGGCCGAAACGATCACACCCGAACAGGTGAGCTTCATGCTGCGGTATGGAGCGGGCGTGTTGTGCGTGCCACTCCTGCAAGAAGCGGCTGAACGGATGGGCCTCACGCCAATCGTCGATAGCCAGCGGAACACGGCTCCCAATCAGACGCACTTTCTCACGCCGGTCGATCACCGCGACGCGGGAAGCGGGGTGAGTACCGAGAACCGCGCGAAGACCATCCGGGCGATGAGTCATCCTGACGGCAAAGCCTCCGATTTTGTACGACCGGGTCACATCAATCCGCTGCTGGCGAAAGACGGCGGCGTGTTGAGGCGGACTGGGCACACCGAAGCCACTGTCGATCTGCTCCGCTTGGCGGGGATGACTCCCGCCGGCGTGCTGATTGAAATCCTAAGCGAGCACGGGACCGGTATGGCCGAGATGACCGAGCTGCGCCAGCTGTCACAACGCCACAACATCCCGATCATTTCGATCGAACAGATCGTTCGTCATCGCCGACGACGGGATCAACTCGTCAAACGCGAAGCCGATGTTCCGTTCGAGACGCGCGACTACGGCCAGTTCCGCGTCATCGCCTACTCGGTCCAGCACGAGGACCAGGAACCGGTCGCCATCGTGTGGGGCGACCTCACTTCGGTTCCCGCCCCGCTCGTCCGAGTCCACTCGTCGTGCTTCACCGGTGACGTACTCGACTCACTGCGCTGCGATTGCGGCGACCAGCTCCACATGGCGATGCGCATGATCCACGCCGAGGGAACCGGTGCCGTGATTTACCTGCCGCAAGAGGGACGCGGCATCGGACTGACAGCCAAGCTCAAGGCGTACCAGCTTCAGGATCAGGGCCTCGATACGGTCGAAGCCAACCACAAACTCGGCTTCAAGTCCGACACGCGCGACTACGGCATCGGCCTGCAAATTCTGAAAGACCTTGGCCTGACATCGGTTCGTCTGCTGACTAACAACCCGCAAAAAGTGAACGCCTTCCCCGGCTTCGATTTGGCACTCGTCGAACAAGTCCCGATCATCGCCCCACCCGAGAAACAGCGAGAACACTACCTCGCCACCAAACGCGACAAGATGGGCCACAAGCTGCCCGGCGGTGAGACGCCGACCAACTGACTGTAGTCTGGCCCCCTTGGCCCGAACGAAGTGATCGTCGACGACTACGAAGTGACCAGTCCGGACCAAGGGGACCGGACTACGAGTGTTCGGAACGTGATTGCGCCCCGTTCCTGTGGGCGGTTGCGTCAGACGACACTCTTCAACTCACAAACCAGCCGTGCCCGCCTGAGTGCCCACCATCAGTCGATCGCGACGCTCATCCAACCGTCGCGCGATTTGAATGATCTCACGCGAGGGGCAGGGCTGCGATGCGGCCAATACGCGGCGGCTTGAGTCTGATCGATCTCCAGTGTTGGCAGCGCGGCAGCAAAGGAATTCTGGATCGTCAATTCGGCGACAGTCGGCTCGCGTGACGAATCTGCTTGCCCCTGAATCCGCGCGCGGGGCTTGCCCGCGATGAGTCGCACTTCGCTCCCTTTGACCACCGCTTGGTACTCGATCGTGACCGTCATCGGCGGAAACAGGTTTTGCCCGCCCGGTTTGAAAGCCGCCTTGATCGTGGCCGTCAGCCGATCTTGGTCGAGGTGCAAGGCCAGCGGATCGACTTCGTCGAACTCGATGTGGGTGACGATGTCCACTCCCGGTAAAGGCAATCCGAACGGCGCGGTTACAGGCTTTTCTTCGGGCATCGAGACCTTCACGCCCGGCAATCCCCCGAGTAACTCGGCGACTTGCTGCTTGAGCTTCGTGTCGGTCGTTTGATAGCCACGCAACTCAGTCCGTGCGATCAATTCGTTCAACAGACTCTCGTGCAGCATGAGCTTCAACGCGCCGTCGGCATTGAGTGGATCCTCAGTTGTAGTGACCTGAGGCACTCGCGCCGCATCCGTCACCGACTTCCCACCGATCACCGCTCCGTATTCCAAGTGGTTGTCGGTGGTCGAAACGAACTGCGACGACGGTGCGAGCTGAGCCAATTCCAGACGTTTGCGAAGCTGTTGTTCGAGGAGTTTGTTCGCGGTTGAAAGCTGTTCGTCGATTTCGCCATCAAATGTGGGATAGACCTTATCGGCCAGTCGGTCGCGGGCAATCGCTTCAGACTCGGGCCTCATCCGCTCGGCCGATTGATAGGCGATCCGCTCGGCCAGTCCGCCGAAGAGCGAGCCGCTGAGAGGAGTCATCGCGCCGACCGTCTGGTTGCGGGCGCGAACAAACACCGTCGCGTGCTTCGTGGCGAGCAGCCGTCCATCGAAAAACACGTCCTTCACCGCGACGAAATGATGCTGCCCGGCGGTATCGACCATCGCCTGCGGAGTCGTTCCCGTGACCTGCATCTGAACGTCGCCCGTCAGTACGAATGCGGCGTGAGCACGATCGAGGGACGGTCGAAGATCGAGTATCAGTCGCGAGGTCGTCGTCTGTCGTCCCGTCACGTCCGCACCGAGTACCGTGTCTCGCACCGGCCCCGGCTGAACGTCATCGCGGGCGACGAGGCGATTGAGAAACTCTTCACTCACAGAGACGCGCAAGTTCGCAGGACGCGGCAGTTGAGAAATGGATCGCTCAACAGGAACCCGCCAGACTTCGTTCGTCGAACTCAGTCCCGCGGCTGACACTACAGGGTAGGGACCGACAAATTGGGGAAGCGGCTGTTGAACTGGAATGGCTCCTTGCACCGGCAAGAAGGGAGACGGCCCCAACCCCGGCGAGCCAAAATAATCGGGCGACGACGCGAAGTAACCGGGCGGCGCGAAGACCACCGGTCCCACACCGAGGGGCTGTGGCGAGACAGTTCTCCAAGGCTGAACCGGTACGGGTGCCATCCCCGATTCCAGCGGTAGCGGTGCCATGCGACTGCGCGGAAAAAAGGGACGCGGAGACCGTTCCTGTCCCCATGCCGGACACCACGAAGTGACCGCGATGAGACACCCACACATCGCGACCGCCAACGCTAGACGGGCGGGTGCTTTACCTCGCGCGGTTAGTGATGAAACATCTGAGCGGGGCGGCGTCAGCCCCCTCGTTCTTGGGTGTAAGCCCTGATGGGAGGAACAGGGCGGCAGACGCCACTCCGCTCGGAAATGCCTCACTGCGTGCCGCGCGAGGCCGATGTAAGGCTCGCGCCGGTTGGCCTTAGGATCACGATTCATGCTCACCGCCTCACCAATTTCCCTCACGCGAACCGCGTCCAGCACGACCGCCTTTGCCAGATGCGTTGATTCAACAAGAACTCTATACCGCAGACGTTCATTCACTCCCACTTGCTGGCCACTGTCGCGACCTCTTGTCGTGACCAAACAGGCCACGTCGCCCCGACCAGCACAATCGCTGCAACTGAATCGGGTTTTGTGAGACTGGCCGGGATCGAAGCACCTGCGAAATGCCAAGCCCCGTCGATTGTTCCGTGTTAACCCTCGTTCCTTACCGGCGTCGGCCTCGCTTCGGCGGGCCGTGCGATCCGTGTCGAGGAGCTTCGCGATCCTGTCGCGACTGTGTTTCGCGTCGCCTCGACTCATTTGATCCGTCACGCGGATCGATCACCAATCGCATCTCCAGCTTTCGTTCGGCGAGGTCCACTTTGGCGACGACCACTTTCACGAAGTCACCCAGTCGATACGTGCGATTACTGCGGCGGCCGACCAGCGTGTGCGAGCGGTCGTCATAGTCATACTGGTCATCACCCATCGTGCTGATGTGGACGAGACCCTCGGCGGGGAGTTCGATCCCGGTGCAAAACAGGCCAAATTTTTCGACTCCCGTGATCGTTGCATGCAACTCGTCGCCGATGTGATTGGCGAGATACCCGAGCAGTTTGAGCTTGATCAGTTCGCGTTCGGCCTCCTGCGCCCGACGCTCCGTCATCGAACACCATTTGCCGAGCATGATGAGTTCGCTGGGGAAGCGACTCTCCTTCCGCCCCTCGTCTCTCCCGCCTTTTGTTCTCCCGCCTTCGCTGTGCTTGTCCCCTCGCCCCGGCTTTGCGGAGAGAGGGCCCGGGTGAGGGCTCTTCGCCTTTGGCTTTTTCTTCGCTCGTCTTCCGTCGGCATCGACTCGAAGCTCGGACGAAGAACCGTCCCGTCGTTCCGTGAGCGAGCTAACGACCGAACTCGCAGTATCGCCCGCGTCTGAGTCCTTACCGAAACCGTCCTCACCGCTCGCCCCCCTCACACTCGCGGTCTCTTCAGAGGAAGGTGAAGAGGGAACGGTGATCGCCGCGCGATGTGAATGAGGGGCCGGACCATCGCCCTTTAAGCCGCCCTCTTTCTGAATCACCTGATCCAGCAACCGGTGGATGGTCAGGTCGGGATAACGGCGAATCGGGCTGGTGAAGTGCGCGTAGTTGTCTTCCGCCAAGGCGTAGTGACCGATGTCATCATCGGGTCCGTACATCGCCTGCTTCATGCTGCGGAGGATCGCGTAACTGATCGCGTACTCGTGCGGAGTCCCGTGGACTTCCTTCAGCAACTTCTGAAGATCGGCCCGGCCCGGCATTGGCTTCGTTTTGTAACCGAGCGACTTGGCGAACTCGCCCAGCACGCGGAGCTTCATTTCGTCGGGCGAGTCATGCGTACGTCGCAGGAACGCGTGACCACAATCCGTTAGCTTCGTCGCGACGGCGATGTTGGCCGCCAGCATGAACTCTTCGATGATCTCATGACTCTCATCGTGCGATGCGCGATGCGCCCCGACGACCGCTCCGTCGCGAGTCATGTCGATCTTGACCTCGGGCAGATTTAGATCGAGCGCCCCGCGTGCAAACCGCCGCTTCCGCAGAATCATCGCCAACCCGTGCATGTCGCGCAGCAGCGCGAGGACGTGCGGAGCGACGGCAGTAGGTTGAGGGTTGAGAGTGGCGGGTTGAGGGGCAGAAGAAGTGGAAGTGCGTTCAGCCTCGGGTTCCGTCGATGGATTTGCTTCTCCACCCCTCAACCCTCCACCTTCAACCTTCAACCCGCTAATCAACGGCATCACCTGTTCATAGGCGAACCGTTGCGTGACGTTGATCTTCGTGTTCGCGAACTCGGAATGGAGCGGAATGCCCTCGGGGCTGAATGTGATAAAGGCCGACTTCGTGTAGCGCACCCTTCCCTGCTGAAGGCTCGCGAGTGCGTTCGAGATCACCTCGGGCAACATCGGCAGCACCTTGTCGGGCAAATAAACGCTCGTCCCGCGCGAATGTGCTTCGCGGTCGAGCAGCGTCCCCGGACGAACGAAGTGCGCCACATCGGCAATGTGAACGCCGAGTCGCCAGTTCCCATCGTCCTCGCGCGTCAGCGAGATCGCGTCATCGAAGTCCCGCGCGTCGATCGGGTCGATGGTGATGATCGTGTCGCGGGTCAGGTCGAGGCGGGGGCTGAGAGTCGAGCGTCGAGAGTCATCGAAAGTGTCTTCTTCTGCTGCTGCTTCTCCTGCTTCTCCTGTCCCCTCGCCCCGGCTTTGCGGGGAGAGGGCTAGGGTGAGGGGTTCTTCGCTTTGCTGCGCGGAGGCAACAGACCCACCCACCACGGAAGCTTCTTCCGCCTCAAACATCTGCGCCTGCAATCGAGCCTCGGCCAGCACCGCTTCGGGGAATTCGTCGGGCAACTCGAACTCATGGATGATCGTGAGCAGATCAACGCCGGGAGCACCTCGCACGCCGAGGACCTTCGTGATGACGGCCTCACCAGCATCGTCGCGACTGGGAAAACGAAGCATCTCGACGACGACGCGGTCTTCGGGGATGACCCCCTTCGCACCGGGATCGCCCACCGAAATCGCACTCTCGAACTGGTTGCCGTCGATCCGCACGAAACCGTGATCGCGCCGCTCGAAGTAACTCCCGACGAATGCCTTCGACCCGCGCGAGAGGATCTCGACCACGCGCCCGCACCGCTGGCCGCGATTCCGTGTGCGGAGCAACTGCACCAGCACCTCATCGCCGGTGTAAGCGTCTTTCATATCTTCGGGGAAGACGTAGAGCGACTCATCCGCCTCAAGGGACGCCGGATCGTGAGGCCGGAAGTACCCGTTCCCCTTCCCCGTTCGTTTGATCGTCCCCGCGATCGTGTCCGCCGGCGCGGCCGATCGCACCAGCTTGTTGCTCCCCATTAGCAACCGACCGTCCGCGACGAGTCCTTCAATCGCATCCTTGAATCGCTTGTAGTCGTTCTTGCCCAGCCCCAACTCCTGTGCCAGCTCCTTCGGCCGGAGCGGCTTTGAAAGTGGAGCGGCAAAGTAGTCACGGAGGAGAGCTTGGTAGTCGCGCATGATGAGTCTGAAAACCGTTTCTTCGGTGAGCGGTGGGTGTCAGCCCATTGACGACTTCAGGGGCATTGGCGTTTTCAACGCAGTCTGAACGATCCGGCCTAAGCCGGACGCTCGCCAAGCGGGCGAGTCCACTTGAGTCCGGCACTTCACCGCGCAGCCGTTTTCGTCGCGGCTCCGATGCAGAACAGATGCTTCTCGCCGCGGATGAGCATTTGGTCGCGACTGATGGCGGGAGACGAATAGACCTCTTCGCCAAGCGGGTTCGTGGCGAGGACTTTGAATTCCGGCCCCGCGTCCATGACGTGTGTGATGCCGTCGTCATCGACGAAGTAAACGCGACCGGCAGCGGCGACGAGTGACCCGCTGTGGTGACGACCGAGCCGTTCCTGCCACTTCACGTCGCCGGTCACTGCGTCGTAGCAACTGGCCACGCCCCCATCAGACACACAAAAGAAGAAATCGTTCGCGGCGACAGGGGACGGAACGTAAGAGACTCCCTTGTTGAGATGGTGCCACTTCACATGACTCTCTTCACTGATCTTGCCCGAGCCGCGCGGGTCGATGGCGAGGATGTGCTTGTCGGGGAAGCCGCCGGTGATGAAAACCAGTCCCTTATTCATGACGGGTGACGCGACGAATTGCTCGGTCGGACCATCGAGCAGCCAGTGTCGCTTGCCTGTGCGTGGGTCATAGCTCGCCACGCACTTGCTGCCCGACAGGATCATCTGCGTCCGGCCCTCGATATCGCGGATGATGGGCGTGCAATAACTGCGGGTCTTGTTCTCGCGCGGTGTCTTCCAGACGGTCTTGCCCGTCTCGCGATCGAGTGCCACGAGGTACGCCTCGCCATCGTGATCGCCATTCACGATCACCGACTTCTCGAACAGCACGGGGCAACTGCAATAGCCGTGAACGCTGGAGAAAACACCGGGCCGCACGGTCCACTTCTCCTGGCCATCGAAGTCATACGCGGTGACGAGCATCTCCTTCTGATCGAGGAACGCGGCATAGACCAGCTTGCCGTCGGTCGCCGGCGTTCCCGAGGCCCAGCTATTCAGCTTGTGCTTCTTTTCGAGCGGCGTCTGGGCGACTTCCTTCTCCCACAGCAGCTTGCCGCTGGTCCGATCAAACGCCATCAACATGCGACGCGGGTTCGCTTCGTCGGCCCCCGCCACGAAGACACGGTCATCCCACACGACCGGTGACGAATGACCTCCATACGGCACGGCCACCTTCCACGCTACGCCCTCATTTTTTGTGGCATCCCACTTCAGCGGCACGTTCGCCTCAACACTGCTCCCATCCCCGCGCGGCCCTCGCCATCCGGGCCAGTTCTCGGCGGATACGACTGCCGGAAGCAGTGACAACAGGAGCAGCATCAGTTTTCGGTTCAGCATGGAAGAGCTTTCGGAGGTGAGGGTGATGCATCGTTTAACCGCATGAGCAACGCCCCGCGCGTCAAGAGGTGAACTTGCCTGCCGCGCGGGGCGTTGCCCACGCGGTTGCAACGACATCGAGGTCGGAGATCACAGTGACGCAACGGGCACGTTCAGCTTGCCTGCCATGTCGAGCAATGCTTTCCAATTGCCCTCGTCGAGCGGAATGCCGTTCGCGCGACGTATGGCGAGCGTGCGACGCTCGGGATCGCCGGGGAGGGTCACATCTTGAACGCCGTCGATCTTGGGGACATCGCGCACGTAGGTCTCCAACTTGCCGACTTCGTTCAGTAGGTGAGTCGAGCCTCCAAAGAACTCGGGGTTGATGACCCAGAAGACGGCGCAGTTGCCGAGCGGTGGCGGAGGACTCGCGAACGGGCATTGACCGCCCGAAAGACCGCCCGCGAGCATGTCGATCATGAACGCGAGGCCGAAGCCTTTGTACGCCTGATCGCCACCGAGCGGCAGGATCGTGCCCGGTGGGTCACCGTAAAGTTGGTTCGGATCGGTGGTCGGTTTGCCATCCGGGTCGAGTACCCAACCAGCGGGAACCGGCTGTCCGGCGATCTTCTTCACGCGGACTTTGCCTTCGGCCGTGGCACTCGTGCCGATGTCGAACACGAATGGTCCGCTTGCCCCGCCAGGCATCCCAATGCAAATGGGATTCGTCCCCAAACGAGGCCGCTTACCGCCGACCGGGGCCACACGCTGTCCCGATCCGTGCGTGTTGGCGACGATCATCGACGTGAAGCCTCGCGCGGCCGCCATCTCGGCGTACTCGCCCAACCGTCCGATGTGAGCCGCGCGACGAATGGTCCCGCACGCGATGGCCGAGGTCTCACACTTCGCGATCAGCTTCGTCATCAGTTCCTGTGCGAGAACCTGTCCGAGTCCCCAACCGCCATCGGCCACGATCGAGCTGGCCGACTCTTTCTCGACCATCAGATGGGCCTTCGGGTTGAGCGAACCATCCTGCACCTTCTGAATGTAGAACGGTGCCCGCATGACACCGTGCGAGTCATGCCCGCGCAGATTCGCTTCGACAAGACTGACCGCAACGATGCGCGCCTCGGCAGGCTCGACCCCAGCCGCGAGGAACAACGCGGTCGTGAACTCGACCAAACTGGACTCTTGAATCGTGGGCAACGGACATCTCCTGCAAAGATGGGATGGATTGAAATGGTTGAGTTCAAACTTGATTCGGTGTGGCTGGGGTCGGCGCTTCGCCGCCCCCAGCGAACTTGGACGCCAGTCACACTCACCCGAAGCGTGCGCGAGGATTCGCGATTTGCGCCCGCGTCCTCGCGCACGCTTCGGGTTGGTGTGTGTCACTCGTCACTCGTCACTCGTCACTCTCGTCGCGACGAAGCCGAACTTGCGACCGGACATCGTCACCGTGCCAGCCATCTGAGACTTGTCCTTCGTCCAGAGATAGCCGTCCACAGAAAGCTGCGTGTTGGCGAGAAACACTTCCAGTTTGAGGTTGTGCGGCGTACTGCCGGTTTGGCCGCTGATCTCGTAGGCGTTTTGGGACTCGTCGGACGTGAACGAACCGGTCGCGCGGCCCGCTTCGTTGATCTTCAAATCCAGTTCGCCCAACCAACGACCGTCCGCGTTCAACTTCCACGTCCCGGCGAAGTCGAGAGCAACGACACCATCGTGATCGCTGGGATCGTGCTTCTTCGCGGTCTTGTCGGCGACAGGAAGCTGTGAGCCGTTGAGGACGACGAGCTTGGCCTCGCCACACACGGTCAGAATCCCTTCGGCCGTGAACTCGATGTCGGCACCTTGTCCTGCGGGGACGACTTGACCGATGTCGAAGTCGAATCCGAAACCGGGGAAGAGCATCACGTCTTTGCCGATCGCCGCCGTCAGGTCGAGTCGCTCACCGCGATAGCTGGCGTAGCGTTCGAGCAACAGCAACGGTGTCGGCTTCTCCGTCCCTTGGCTTTTTCGTAGCCCCCAGCTCACCAGCGCCTTCGTGTAGTTGCCCGCGTCGGTCTTGAGGACGATGCACGGCGAACCAATGTTGGCGGCGAGCGGCTTCAGCTTGGAGGCCTCGACCATCGTCAGCTCTTTCGTCGCAGCGCCGTCATTGGCGAGCCGTTTCACGAGCGGAGCGGCATGTCGCTCAAACACGTCCGCAGCGGGAGCGACGGCTGTCAGAGAGAGCCAGCAGAGGAACAGGGTCGATGGTCGGGACATGGGATGCTCGGGAGTGGGGGAGGTGATCGAGTTTGAGTCTTTGTCAGGCAATTCGGTGCATCGTGCGAAGAAATTTCGGCGAAGTGAGAAGTGACTTCATCGGTGGCGGTAGGAAGGCCGTGGCTTCGGTTTGTCCCGATTACGGCACCAACACGATCTTGCCGCGCAGCGTTCCCTGTTTGCCGATCGTGTTGTCTTCTTGAAGTTGATGCGCGGCGATGGCTTCGCTGAGCGGCAGCGTCTTGCCGATCAGCGGGTTCCAGCGTCCGAATTCGTGGAGCGTGTTGAGCTTGTCCGCAGCGGCGCGTTGTTCTTCGGGAGTGCCGTTGAACATCGCGAAGCCGATCAGCCGGAGGTCCTTCACGTAGAAGGGGCCAACGGGGAACTCGGGCCGCGCCGCCCGACCGGCCATCAGGACGAGGCGGCCTCGCGGAGCCATTAAGCTGATCGTGCGGTCCATCGTCGGTTCGCGCAGGGTCTCAAACCACAGATGGACACCGCCGTGCGGGATGCTGAACGCGCGAAGCTGATCGTCGAGATTGGCATCGCGATAGTTCACCGCCATATCGGCACCGAGTTGCTTGCAGAGCGCGAGGCTCTCGTCGTTGCCCCCGGTTGTCGCCACGAATGCTCCCGCCGCTTTGGCGAGCTGCACGACGGCCGAACCGACTCCGCCCGCACCACCGTTCACGAAGACCACTTCGCCCGGCTTCAAGTTCGCGTGCAGAAACAGTCCCAAGTGCGCCGTCAGCCCGACGAGTGCTCCCGCCGCCGCCGCCGCGTCCGTCATCTTGGCGGGAGTGGCATACAGCCAGCGTTCATCGACCGAGGCGTATTCGGCGAACGTTCCCTGACGACCGAACAGCCCCTGATTGCTGCCCCACACACGATCGCCCACTTTGAACCGTTTGACTTCGGTGCCGACTTGCTCAACCGTCCCCGCCAAGTCGCACCCAAGAATGTACGGAAAGTGGTTGATCATCGAGACCGCGCCGGCGCGGATGTACGTGTCAATCGGGTTGACCGCGACAGCTCCCACTTTGACGAGGACTTCGTTGGGGCGAGGCTTCGGCGTGGGCAGTTCGCCGAATTCAATCACGGACGGTGCGCCGGTCTGGCGGATAAAAGCGGCTTTCATGAACAAGACTCCCGATGCGGTGTGATCGCGGACAGCACGGCCATGAGGAACAAGGGGCCACCAACGCGGCGGGATTGTAGCCACCGCCCGTTGGCGTCGGAATCAACCCACGTTGCTGAAAGCTCGACGCCCGTTCGGCAGAATGACTCGTTCGATCTCCACGCGCGAGTCGCTCATTACGCTTGCTCTGACCGAACTTGAATCGTTCTATACTTCGCGCCGTAGGTAATGAGGCTTCCTTGGTGAGCTGCCCCACTTCAGGCCGCGTGAGGTATCACGTCAGACTCAGATTGGCCATTCAGTCCATGCGAGTGAACTGAACACGCTGCCAAGTGTTCACGGAGTGTTCTCCAAAACTTCACTCAAGCCTTCGGGAATCCGATTGGGGCAACTCGAGCGACGTTGCGAAGTCTACCGGTCGAACGGCGGGCCAACGTGCGTGAGAAGCCTTGGCGATCCGCAGCCGATCAAACCCGTCGCCCACACATGACGCGACAGACCGAGATCGACAACACCGAAATTCGTTGAGGCCACTCGATGACTGATGGGTCCGCTCACGTCCACACCGTGGACGATCTGCGCCGTTACGTTCACGACACGCTGTGCGGTCACGAAAATCTCGTGGCGGACCAGTTCGTGTTGCAGGTCATCCCGCTCACGCAGTCTGGCAAAAACTGCGGCTTGCAGTTCATCTTGCGAGGACCGCGCAGCGTCCGGCTGGGGGCCGTCTGGGCGTCGCAACAGAATCAGCTTTACTTCTATGACGCACGGGGCGAACGCTTCCACAAGGAATCGTTGACGCAATCGATCCAACTGATCGAAGCTGCGGCTTAGGGGCGGTGCATTTTCAACTGCCGAGAGTTGAGATTTCTTGAGCCGCAGCGCGGCTCAACACCTTGGTGAAACCAACTCTCGGACGTAATCCATGCACAGCCTCTGAGCAGCCGTGGGGTAAGCGTCTCGCTTGCCCGCGATTGCAGTTGAAGAATCGGCAAGCGAGACGCTTACCCTACGCTCGTCAGCCCTTATCGAGTCGTCGCGCCGATGAGACCCGCCATGCAGTAGAAGCCGGGATAGAAATTGCGTACGGACGTACTCTCCTGCACGACCGCTTTGCCACCCGATTTGAGGAACAGACGGTAGGTCCCCTCGTCGCATTGGTGCTCGCCGATCTCGGACAGCGGGATCGCGACGGCGACTTTGTTCCGTACGAGAAAGCCCGACGCGCGATACAGCAGCGTATCGCCGCGAAACGTGAGGCCGGGTGTCCACACAACCTCGCGCCCCGCATTGATGTCGCGCCGCATTCGCGTCCCGATGATTGTCGAGACCTGATCGCGCAGGTTGTCGAGTTCCGAATCGGCGTTCTGAATGTTGACCATGTATCGGATGCGGTTCGCCTGGTGTTCGGGAAACGGCTCGAAGTCGAGGGCGAACAACGTGCCCGTGTAGACGCCGTTGTGATACGTCCGAGTTGCTTGGTAGGTGAATTGTTCGACGTGTTCGTATCGCAGCGTCTTGCTGTTTCGCACTCCACGTTTGACGAGGCCGAACTGGTGGCATCGAAACGTTGCGAAGCGCGCATGAACGATGCCGTAACCGCAACCGATGGCGCCCGCCAGACAGCCCATTCCAACGATGCCCAACCAGACATCTGGATCCCGTTTCCCGACGATGCCATCCACGATCAACCAGATTCCGGCCATCAGCGCGACGGGGCCGACGAGCACACAGGACACAACCTGCGCCCTCCCCGGCTTGCGTTCAAAGAGAACGCGGCCCAACCCTCCGGCAACCGGCTCCTCCGCTTCACTTTCACATTCGGCCAGTCGTTCATCGAGCAGCCATTTCAAAACGTAGGCATTGATCGAGTCGATCGGAATGCGTGCCCAGACTTCGTCCTCACCGCGTCGCCACAGACACAGCTTCTGATCGACAACTCCCGTCATCACGATCTCATCGAGCGGCGCGTGTAAAGGCGCGGGCTTAGCCGCAACGACCAGGTTTTGTTCCTCCAGCACCCAGTCATTTCCCGCAAACGTGCTCCCCTCGGTGAGTTGTTTACGGGCGAGATCGAGAACGCACCGACTCAGTCGGTTGATGAGTACGTCCAGCGGATCGGCCTCGCCCGTCTTGTAGGTGGTCGTCAATTCGAGTCGCTCGGGCGGCGTATCTGCGTCTCGCTCGCGGATCCAAACCAGCAGCGTCCGTGTGACCGACCTCTCGACTCCTTGGATGTAGTTGGGCTTCCGATGGAGAGCCATGCTGCGGACCTCGGCATCGGTGTAGTCGGTCTCACCGCGCCGATCACTCAGCGTGAAGCCACTGTCGTTGAGTGTGGCCCATTGACGGCGAGAGATCCGCCTCCGCAGTCCGATCGCGCTCCCGGCAGCACACAACCCACCGACAACTTGAAGTGTGATGCCAACGGCCCGCTCACCGTTCATTAATGCGATCCAACCGCCGACAAATGCGGCGACTCCCACGAGGACGAGCAGCGTGAAGTCCCAAGTCCGCAGCGAACTCCGGACCAGCACGGGCAGGGACATCACGGCGTCTTTCGAGAGAAACGGGGGGAACGTCTGAGAGCGAAGTCATATCGTTGGCACTCGTCGTTTGCGAGTACCAAGTCACTCACACGAGACCATCACCATCTCGAAGATCGTCGTCTCGAATCAGGTGTGTCGGTCGCAATAAACTAGGCGCCGATCACGGAGATGATTCGCTACGGAGAGCGCCTTGCGGGGACTGAGGAAACGCCGATCCCAGTCACTCGACGGTGGCGTTCAGACAGACGTGCGAAGTTCGACGGGAGTGACCTGCGTCGTTGGCGAAACTTTCGATTCGTTGTTCGCGTTGTTGCCTTGGCCTGGCTTCTGGAAGAAGTAGAACATTCCGAAGCTGCAGACGACGATGGCCGCGAGCATTGCCGCTCCGATGAGGACCGTTTTGGTCATCTCATCCAACGGCGGCTTGGAACCGGACGGCTTCTGGGCAGCGCCAACAGCCGTGTTCAGGAGAGCATTTGACGGTGGCTTGCTAAGTTTTGAAGCCAACTCTTGAAGCGCAGGCACGGCGGCTCCCGATCTGACGCCAGTATTGAAGAGTTTTAGACTGGAACCGGGGCGACGCTCTCGCGACTTTAGCTTGACCGAGGATTTAGATCGCGGTCCGCTCGGGCTCGATCCGCTCGCGGGAGAATCTCCCGAGGCGATGCGGTCCTTCTCCATCGACTCCGGCGCCAACACGCTGAGTTCGTCGCTGTCAGCCTGAATGGGGCTCGCCTTGCCAAGGCCAGCCTCGGAAAACGAATCCATTCCGCACAGCGAAGCCACCAACATCAGGTGCTTCTGTTTCCATGCGGTCGGGGCATGTTCGATCAACCAGCGCGAGAGGGCTTCCGAGACTTCGGCCGACGACTGGTAACGATCAGACGTTTTCTTGGCCATCATTTTGTCGAGGATCGCCAGCAACGAAGGGTCGATGTCTGGCCGTTCGTAGCTGACCGAGGGCGGCGTCTTGGTTTGATGGGCGAGCAGCCGCTGCACCAGCGTGCCATCGGTGAACGGCGGGTGTCCGGTGAGGGCGAAGTACATCGTGCAGCCGAGACTGTAGATGTCGGCTCGGGCATCGACCTGATGACTATCGACAGCCTGTTCCGGCGCGAGGTAGTCGGCCGTACCAAGTACCTTTTCATCGTGCTTGATCGTCAGTGATTCTTCATCGTCCGATTTAAAGAACCGAGCCAGCCCGAGATCGAGCAGCTTCACGATCCCAGTATTGTCGATCAGCAGATTGCCCGGTTTCACATCGCGGTGAACCATGCCAAGTTGATGGGCATGACCGAGTCCGTCAGCCGCTTGACGAATCATATCCACGGCCGTGACGTAATCGAGCGGCCCCTGTTCCTTCACGACCTGTTCGACATTGCGGCCCTCGACGTACTCCATGACGAGGAAGTGAATATCGGTGCCGCTCTCGGTCTGCTTATCGACATCGTAGGCGCGAACGATGTTCATGTGGTTCATCGCCGCGACCGCACGGGCCTCGCGATAAAAGCGGCCGAGGTACGACGTGTCTTGCACTTTGTTCGCGGGCAGAACTTTGATGGCGCAGCGTCGCTCCATCATGATGTGTTCGGCGAGGTACACAGCGCTCATCTCACCCGCGCCGAGCAACGACAGCAGGCGGTAGCGTCCGAGGATGAAACCCTTGTGACGACCTTGAAGCAGTTTTTCTGATTGCCACTCAGTGAGGAGCTTGCGATCGACCATCGCAGACGCGATCGCGCACGAGTCGCTGTCGTCCACTCCCGCCTGGACGAGTTCCGCCAAAATGGAATCAACACGCCCTGCGTCGATCAAGCCGCTTTGCTTGACCCCGGCGAGGAATGAGGCGGCAGTAAGTTTGAGCGTCATGGAATCCTTGTCCTTCAACTCCAGCCGAATGCCGGTCTCGACGTGCGAGCTCCGCTCCGACGTTCAACACAATCACAGCCCTCTATCAGTGTCGCCGCGCCAGAGGATCAATGTCGATGAGATGTTCCACGACTCGGAGATTCTCTCAACATTTCACCCGAGCTAGGTCGGTCACGCCGAAACGTTGCCAATTGGCAACGCCATTCAGGCCCCCCTACAACCGTTGTCGCCCGTTTCCTATGCTCTGTTTGAAATCCCACCCCGCTTGCCGGGGTGGTCTTCAGGTTTTTGCACTATTTCAGAATCCAGTAGTCATCTTCAGAATCGAGTAGTGCAAAAACCTGATACCACCGGGACAAGCCCGGTCGGGTCTCAAACAGTGCCCGGTGTTCTTCCCATCACTTCGATCTCAAACACGAGGGACTCACCGGCCAGCGGATGGTTGCCGTCCAGAGTGATCTCATCTACCGAGGCGTTGCGGACCCACACATCGAGTTCGCACCCGTTGATCTCCGCCGTGAGCTGATCTCCCGCGCCGATCTTTTCGAGAACGCCGAGTCGCGGAGCCAGTTGTTGCAGCTTCGGATCGCGAAACCCGAAGGCCTGCTCGGGCGGAACGGCAATCCGTCGTCGTTCGCCGACACGCATTCCAATCACCGCGCGGCTGACTCCCAGAATCACCTCGGGACCGCCCGCGACGAATTCCATCGGTTCGCGACGCCCGGAGGTCTCGATCACACAGCCATCGGCCGCGAACGACGTGTAGTGCAGTTGAACGCGATCACCCGCATTGACGATGGTCATGATTGAGCCTCAGGGTAGGGTGCGTGGAGTCTTCGGAACGCATCAATTGAAGTCGCGTCTCTTCGAGGACGGTGCGTTCCGAAGACTCGACGCACCCTACATCATCCTCGCTTACGCTTCGGGTTAGTGACTTACAGCAGGACATGGCAGTTGCGATTGCGGAGATCGATGGCGCGGCGTTCGTATTCGTCAGCCTTGGACGTTTGTTGGGCCTCGCGGAGCAAACCGGAAAAGACCAGCAGCGCGTCGGCTACTTGTTCGGATTCATTGCCGTAGCAGCGTTGGCACATCTTGACCGTTCGCTCCATCCATTCGCCCGCCTCGTCCAAGCGGCTCTTCGCCAAACAGAGCCGCGCGATGCTGTTGGCGAAGCGAATGCCGTTCGGGTTGCCAATGCCAAGTGCTTTCTCACTGATCGCCAGTCCCAGGCGCAGAGCCTGCTCGGCTTCGGCGAAGCGTTCTCGTGCCAGATACGTTTTGGCCAGCCGCTTGATCCCCGGCAACAGCGAGACGTGTTCCTCGCCGACTACCTTCTGGCGCAGGGCCAGTTCTTGAATGGTTAAGGACTCGGCCTGTGAGACCCTCGTCAGTCGGCGCGCCGATTCGGCGGCGACGGCCAGAACATCGGCCATCGCCAGCGGCGGACATTCTTTGGCGGACTGATAGATCGCGGTCGCTCTGGCTCCGATCGACATGGCTCGGGCTGGCTGACTTTGGGCCAGCGCAAGTTGCCCGCACCGCGTGAGCACCTCCGCCACGAGTGGGTGTTCTTTTCCGAAAGTTTGCTCGCGGAGGACCAGCGCCCGATTGAGAACGACCTCTGCCTCTGCCAAATCGGTACGAGCCAACGCGACCTCACCGAGCCAGACGAGCGTCTTGACCAACTCGGGATGTTCCTTACCGAACAATTGCTCGGACAGATCGAGTGCCCGACGGTGAAAACCGTGCGCGGCATCCAAGTTCATCCTCGCGGCGTTGAGACAACCGAGACCATTCAGGGTCTGCACCAATTGCGGATCGCGTGCCGGGAGACAGCGCTGTTGAATTTCGAGTGCTCGGTTCAGGATGCGTTCGGCGTTGGCGTGTCGTCCCGCCGTCAGATGGACATAGCCCAGGCTGCACAACGTCAGTGCGAGTTGCACTTCATCGACCGGTTGATGTTTTTCAAACGCACTCACCGTCTGATCGAGCAACCGTTCGGCGGCCGCATGTTTTCCGAGAGCCAACATCGCTTCCGCCAATTGACGCTGCGTCTTGGCGATCAGGAAATGTCCCACGGGATGAAGGCGTCGACGAATCGTCGTGGCCTTACGCAGCAGCGATTCCGCTGACTCGAACCGCCCCGCCTGCAAGCGGTAAGCGCCGAGGTTCGACAAGCCCTGAGCCACGAGCGGGTGATACCAACCGACGTGGGTGTGAGTCTGTCGCACCGCGCGGATCGTCAATCGTTCGGATTGTTTCAAGCGGCCGCCCAATCGTAGGACCGCAGCCAGATTCATGAGCTGCACTCCGAGCGTCGGATCACCGGGACGGAGCCGCTTCCGGGCGAGTCGCAGATTGCAGATGAAGGCTCGTCGCGCCTGGTCGAACTCGCCCCGCGCGACGTGCAACGCCGCGAGGTTGTTGCGGGCGCGAACCAATTGTGAGACTTCTGTGGCGGTGCGAGCAGCGGCCGCCTCCGTTGAGGAAGACTCGTTTTCCAGAACGTCGCGAGTGGCCTTCGGGCTAAGTTTCTCAACAGGAGCCAGCAGTGCGATGACGCGCTGGCAGGTGGTCAACGCCACGTCCATGCGACCGCGACGGTGATGCAGTTCGACGAGTTGATTTAGTGCGGATGCGACTTCGCCCACAGCGGCCGCCGGTACGTCATGACATTGGGCGGCGAGACCGATCAACAACTGTTCGGCCCGTTCGACCTTGCCGAGTGACACGAGGATCGACGCCAGCCACGACAGATGTTGAACCGTCAACTCGTGCGTTGCGCCGAGCTGCTTCTGGCTGAGAGTCCACAGTTCGTACACATAGGAACGGGCGCGACCCGGTTGTCGATGCGCGCAGTACCAGCGGGCCAGCCGTTGGATCGCCGCCAGTTGTTCGGGCTCGTTGGCCACCGACCGGTTACGGACGGCAGCAAGCTCTTCCAGCAAGTCTTGCTCGGTCGCCATTCCGGTTATCCTCTCGAAAAAATGTCGGTCGTAAACGCGAGGGCTTCGCGACCGGCGGCGTCATCGCCGCGTGTGTTCGTTGTGGTGCCACGCAGTCCCCGAACCGGCTCCGCAGCAGCGGGACTCCACACGGGAAGCGGTGGTGGGAGCAGAGGCATGGCCGCTGGTCGCGCCCGACGACGCTGCAAGGCGGATCGCATCTGATCGAGTTGCCAACGGTAAGAACCGAAGTTCAACTGCTTTGGCAAGTCACGTTGGAGCCGATCCAACCGTTGCGCGAACGTGGTCCCATCGGCCTCTTCGAGCTGTCCCGCATTCGCCGCCATGGCCAGCTCGTGCGAGACCTCGTCAATTTCGCGAGCGAGCGTCGCACGGTGATCATTGATTTGAGCAGCGCGTTGAACTCGCAGGGCACCGCGCTTGGCTTCACTCGTCCAGACGTTCAGTTCGAGCAAGCGGCCCGTCGCGACATGATCGCCGTGCAACGCATGCACGTCGTAAGCGTAGGCCCAACTGGTGTCGCCCCGTTCGAGGTGGTCAAACAGTTCGCGTTCGAGTGTCGCCGGTTCCGCTTCCGGTTCCCATTGGTCGTTCAACTCCAGTCCGGGAATTTTGAGCAGTTCGGCGTGGAGCGCGTGTCGCAGTTCCAACTCCTGCAACGGGACGGACAGCCGCCCCTCGAACAGTCCGTGGATCCGTTCGACGGAGCGGCGGCAGCAAGCGATGGCGGCTCGAATCAGCGGCGAAGTCGCCAGGTGCGACTGTTCGTCCAACTCGTGGATCACGCCCGCCGACCGTCGAAGAACTTCCTCGCGCAGTTCAAAGGCATCGGGTGGGAGTGGAGCGGCAGTCTGAGCGGAGCCGAGTCCACTGAGTCTGAGCCAGCGGCTCGCGAAGTCGAGGGCTTTGTGCAGGACCGCCTGCATCTCACCGTTCATGGTGTTGTTGCCGCGCACCGTGGCGTCCACGGCGGAAGAGGTGCCGGTTCGCGGTCCGTTCTCGGTGGCATCGGTTCTTAGGAGTGTTGTCAGCCGGGTGATTTCCTGACGGACGCTGTTGCGTTCGCCCGCGTCGTCTTCGATCACCGGGCGCAGCAAGCGGGACGCGAACAGCAAGACTTCCTGCCACTTGCACCAGACCTGCGTGGCCTCGGAGTGACGGATGCTCGTGCTGGCGGTGAGTGTCCAATGGGCGTGCAAGAAGAGGGGTGAAGTGCGGCCGTAATTCACCGCCTTCTGCGCCGTGTCCTGCAACCATTGTTCGGCGGCGATCGCGACAGACTCGATGTTGGATTCGTCCCCTGCGGCCAGCGGGGAGCGAAACATTTCGACGACCTGTCCGTCGAGCCGATCACCATAGAGCGCGATGCGACTGCAATAGTTGTAGAGCTGACTGCATCCCGGCGCGATCTTGAACGCCCGCAAGATCGACGTAGACGAATTGGCTCCCGAGATCAGCGCGGCCGGCAACGCGGCCGCACGCAGGAAATACCCGAGTGCCACGCGACGCTCGGAATTGTCGTCGGCCAGAAGTTCCGGGCGGAACTGGCGCAAATCGTCGTCCAACTCGCGAGCCAGTTCGCCGCGGGACTCACTGACCTGCGCGGCGAGCACCAACGATCGGAGCAACCAGACCGGAGCGGGCAACGTCGATGAAGATGAAATTGAGGAAGAACGGAACTCGACGCACTGCGCCAAGTGCATCGCCAGCGCGAGGCGGTTCTCGGCAAGCAGGTCCACCACCACGCTCGGCAGGCGTGCAGACCGCTGAGTCGCGTCCTCACCACTTTTGGCTGGAGCCGCGAGCTGACGCACGGGAGCAGACGCCGCGCTCACAATCGGGGCGAAGACGGACTCGACCGAGATCGGCGACTCAATTGGCGGCATCCCGCGCATCTTGGCTGGCGGAGTCCGTTCGTCGAATACGCTTTGTTCTAGGGGTGACGGCTGAAAAATCGAGTCCGATCCAGGGACGGGCCACGCCGCCGAGGGAGGCCTGACCGGAACGCGCGGCGGTGTCGCCGTGATCACTCGTGCTGATGGAGGATCGACAATCGTACGGCGGAGGACGGGTACGTCTGCGGTGGCGTTCGTCGCGACCGGAGTTGCCGCAGCAACAACAGCCAGCATTGCCGGAATTGAAGGAGGAGCCACCGCAACAACGGGTGCTGTCACGATGTTCAAGGCGGACTCTTCGGTGCGAGGGCTGGCACCGCGTTGAACGCGACCGCGAGCGATCGCGGTCGCCAGTTGCCGTCCATAAGTGGCCGTCACGCAATCATTGCATTCCACCCACTCAGAATCCGACAGCCGATCGCCGTGTTCACAAAGCTTGAGTAACAGGTTGAGCGGATGCGTTTGGTTGTGAACGGCTTCCAGTTCCGGTTCGAGGCCCGAAGGACTGGCTTGGAATGCGAGGCCAATCAATCGGCGGGCCTCAGCCTGGCACAGTGCGAGTGGCGCGAAGTCTGCTGTCTCAACGTGACTCAACGTCAACACTTGATTCAGTGCGGCCACGGATTGCTCGCGGCACTCCCGATCGGTCAGCAGCCGCTTCAAATCGTCGAGTGTGATCTCGCCTCGCGCGGCATCGCGGTCGTGAGGCGTTCCATCTGCCGACAGTCTTGTATCGCCCAGTTGTTCCGCCAACAGCAGCGTCCGCTCGCGATACGAATTGAGGTCGTCGATCAAGTCGTCACCGGGTGGCTCGCCGATGGAGTCGAGTCGATCAGCGGCAGCCGTGAGTCGTCCGGCCAGCCGCTCGCGCCGCTGGCTGAGTTGCTCCAGCTCCTGACGCAGCTCTTGAAGACCGCTCGACGTGTTCATGTCTGCTCCATCCGAGGCGTATGAGGTCTGAATCCCGTTGTTTAACCGCGTGGGCCACGCGGTGAAACGAGCTTCTCGTCGGTCTGAGACCGAGCCTCGTTAGCACGTATTTCAAGAGCTGCTTTTGCCTCAAAAACTAGCCCGACGCGCAAGCGAGAGCTGGGCATTCGATGACAGTAAAGCCCTCGCTTGCGCGTCGGGTTAGTTTTGAACTGCGTTCTAGAAGACTCGCGAACCCGAGACACCGTGTCGGGCGCTGTCGCCGTGAATGCTGTCCCCTTCGACCAAGTCGTGCGTGACTTCAGTGGGGGCCGCTGGCGGAAGAGACCGCTTGCGTTCGCGGGCCAGCGCAGCCAGTTCGATCGGCCCGATCCCCTCGGATTGCAGCTTACATTCCAAGGCTTCCATCAACTTTTCGTAGACCGCGTTCTGGACCTGCGGCGACTGAAACGTGTTCACCACCGAGGCCATACCCGGCAGATACGACAACAATGTTTTGTAGCGGAGAGCACTCATTCTTCAGCCCTTTCAAAATCGTTGGCCAGTCGGGAACCACGCGCCCGATCCGATTCCATCCCCTCACGAACACATCGCATTCCAGCAGCGACCCACGTAACTACTGCCATGTCGATGGCGACAGGTCCTCACCGAATCGGAGTTCCCTTGCAGCAGCATCGGCAGACGACGGCAAGGCCAGCCGATGCCGGACAATCGCCGTCACCAAATCGCGGCCGTAGGACTCGGCTACGACATCGTTCAACATCAACCAACGTTCGTCGCTCAGTTCGCCGTGATGAACGACCAGTGTGACGACGGCTCGCAGCGGATGGTCATTCGCCAAGAGTCGCTTCGCACAGGCCGCTGCCTCTTTGGGAGAACTGGCCACCAACTGATCTCGTAGCGCCCGGCCTTCCGAGACACAGCCCAGCCACATCGGTAGCTCGCGGTCACCCGTGGACTGAATCGCCTCCAAGCAATTCAGCACCGCAAGCGCCCCGCGAACGCAGACCTGGCATTCGACTTCCTGTTCCAGCGCGACCAGCGAATCGGCAGCTGAGACCGCGTTGAAAACGGACTCTTCACGCCCTTCGTTGGCGGGCCACGACGACCGCAATTCGCGGAAGTCGTTGCGGAACTGCCACAGCTCTTCAATCATTTTCGTCGAAGCGACTCGCCCATTCTCGGTCAGTCCGCGAGAAGCCTCTCGCAGGCCCGAGGACAGGCTCCCGCTGCGTCGCCGCAGCTCGCCCACCCGTTTCCGAAATTGGTCGAGCACTTCCTTCACAATTCACCCTCTCGCCTGTGAGGCTGGGATCGGCACATTGCTGGCCCCAGTCTTCGCTTTCTGGCCCTTTAGAGCATCCGACGAGATGCCCAAGGATTCCAATCAAGACGTCTCCGACAGCAGTCCGAATCAGGCGAGCCGGGCGGCGTCGGCCCAATGGCACTCACTTTGTCATTCACTCCGTGAGCGGCACGGCGCTAGCCGCCGGTTCTTTGCTTGGAAACACAACTGCGTTTACCGGCGGCTAGCGCCGTGCCGCTCAAAGTGAGTGCCATTGGCCTGACGCCACCCTGCCCATCACATCTGTAGGACACGTCAATCAAACCTTGGCGAGACTCGGTGCGGCGGCAGAAGCCGAACGACGGACTTCCGAGTGTTCGGTGACCGCAGCTTCCGGTCGCTTGACGGCCTTTGGCTCCGTGCTGGTAACTGAACCGACGGTGAAACGGCCGTTGAAGGTCGAACCCGATTCGACGTTCAGGTTCTTGGTCAGCACATCACCGTCGATGATGCTGGAGGACTTGATGACCAGCAGCCCCAGAGCCTGAACCGTTCCCTTAACACGTCCGGCGACTTCGGCGTGCTGAGCCAGAATGTTGCCTTCGATGGTGCATGACTGACCGACGATGAGCGAGGTCTTGGTGGTGACATCTCCCCGAACGATTCCTTCGACAACCAAGTCGCCCTCGGCGATGATGTTGCCGTCGATCACGGTCCCTTTTCCGATGACATTTGGCATGTTTGACTGCTCCCCTTTGTTGGATTCTTCTTCGATCGGTGGTGCGGATTTCAGATTCATCTGAGCCAGCGGTGCCGAGGCAGCCATCGACTCGGCCTTCTTCGGTTTCGGTCCAAACATGTGTCGTCCTTCCAAACTTGTGATGAAGAAAACGGAAGCGCTCTGAAAAGCGATCGTGATCCCACGGCCTATTCGATCGCTGGCGAATTCGATCTGGAGGCGGGATTGCGATGCCGACGAGTGCCACGCGGAGATCACTTCAAGCAAACCGCGTTCTGACTTCGGCAAACTTTTCCGTGCGAATCGGCTCAAGCCGATAAGTCGGCCCGGTCGTAGCGATTGTGAGGATTGCACAGCGTACCGGAGGAAAAACGGTGCCTGCCTCAGCCCGCACGAAAATTAGAACCGTTGCAACCCGACGTGGCCCAACATCGCATGAGGCCGGAAGATGTTGCCGATTTGCCACGTCAACGTGGTGTGGGCCGCGTTCTGGCAACTTGCCGCGCGAGTACAAATCGACGATTGGCACGGGGAGCGATGTGTCGGCGGATTGACGGCGGTTCGTTCACCGGTTGACGTTCGATTCCATTGCTGAATCGGCATTGTTCAGGCGAGTAAACGTCACCTTGCGTATCAACATCGCCTGCTGTGGCCCCGCCCACCGGGTACGAACCCCCACGATGAGCCGCTCCCCCGACTGCACTTCAGCCAACATCGCACCCGGCAATTCGCTGCGCTGGGTATCGTCGAGCGAGACATAGCAGAGTTGCCGACCGTGGATCACTCCCTCGAAGCTGTGCCTGATCCCAGCCAGCGATTGTGCCTCGCCAAACACCCGAGCGCCGATTTGTCGCAGATGCAGTCGCATGACCAGCGGTGAGGTGGCGGCATCATCCGCATCGAACTCCGCCTGCCACCACGTATCGTTGAGATGGACTTCGGCGACCACGCGGTTGAAGCGATCCGATTTGCCCGTGGAACTCGCACCGCGTCCCGCCTGATACGCCCACAACAACAGGGGCGACATCAGCAGCACCGCCGCGATCACCGTGACTGCAATTTGGACCGGGTTGAAGTTCATGGGATCGACACCTTAGGACTTGCCCAAGCGCAACACGAACCCGAAGCGTGAGCGAGCGTCTCGCGGCATACGTCCTCGCTCACACTTCGGGTTGGTGTCGTTCAAAACACGACGTAATTCTTGGACCAAGTTCCATAGCCGGGATCGCGTCACTCAGTCCGGTCGAGCTGATCAGAGCTGGCGAGGACCAGTCCCACCTGCAATCGACGGCCATCGCGAACGACGGTCAGTACGATCTCGTCCCCCGGCCGCTTGGCTTCGATGTAACTGAGAAAGTCTTCAGCCGTCACGATTTTTTGGTCGTCGATGCCCACGATCAAGTCCGCTGCGGTGCGGTCCTGTCGCGTGACCGTGAACGGCCCGCGACGTTGCTTCGTCATCTTTGGGCCTCGCAAGCCAGCCTTTTCAGCGGGGCCATTGGCTCGGACTTCCGCGACCAGCAACCCTTTCTCGGTCTGATAGACCTTCTCGATGCCACTCTCCGGACGGATCACTCGGCCGTGCTTCAGCAATTGCGGGACGACGCGCGACACCATGCTGACCGGAATCGCAAACCCCACTCCCGAACTTTGTCCCGAGGTCGTCGCGATCGCCGTATTGATCCCGATCAACCGACCGTGCGCGTCCAGCAACGGGCCTCCCGAACTGCCGGGATTGATCGCCGCATCGATCTGAATGATCGATTTGATCTTCCAATTGCCATGAATCTGCAACGACCGGTTCAGGCTGGAGATGATCCCCGTCGTGAGCGTCCGCTCGAGACCAAACGGGTTGCCGAGGGCATAGACGCGCATGCCAACTTTCAATGGACGCGAGTCACCCAGGATCACGGGGAACAGCTCGTCTTCCGGCGCGTCGATGCGAATCACGGCCACATCGTTGAGCGGATCGGCACCGACCAGAGTCGCATCGTAGGTCTTGCCATTGAATAGCGAGACCGCGATCTCCTTCGCTCCCACGACAACGTGATGGTTCGTCAGGATGTGCCCATCGAGATCAATGATCGAACCGGACCCCGAACCCTCCGACTGCTCAACCATGATCAGCCGCTCGGTCTTCACCGACTTGGCCGTGATGTTCACGACGCTCCGATTGGCGGTTTCATAGACGGCGATGTTGATCGCCTCTTCGGGAGTCAGCCCGTCCTGATCGAAAGCTCGCGCGGCGAGGGACTTGATGCGATCAACCGGCGGAAGTGCGGCGGGATTGCTCCCACGCTCTTGAGCCACGACCGACGAACCTCCGTCCGCGCTGAGCAACCAGACGGTGAACAGGCTCCCCAGTATGGCCGAGCACAGACATCCCAGAACCAATCGCATGATCCACCTCAGAAGCGCAGCCGCCTGCTCAACAGTTGCCAATTCCACGACGCGCCATCATCGCCGCAGCAGCGCGGACGAGGTATAGGTTCTTTCCGAAAGAGGCTCAAGATCGTAGTCGTCGCCTGAACACCAACCCGCAGCGTGAGCGAGGGCGATCACACTCTGTGTGTCCCACCGACCTCGCTCACGCTGCGGGTTAGGCTGTGTTTTGAAACTTACCCCATCGGGCTTGTCCCGGTGGAATCAGGTTTTGCACTACTCGATGACGACCGGATTGGGGAAGTCGTGCAAAGCCCCGAAGACCACGCCGGCAAGCGGGGTGGGGTTTCAAAGCAATGCCCAACATTGAAGACCCTTACGTCGAACCGACTCATCCGCAGGAGCGTCCGTTGCAATCATCCAATCGTTTCGCGTTCAAAGAATGGGGCGTTATCTGTGCGGCCCTCGACTCGGGCCGTCAGAGTTTGATCCTTCGCAAAGGGGGCATTCACGAAGGACGCGACGGCTTTCGCGTTGAGCATCGTGAGTTCTGGCTCTTCCCGACGGAGTTCCATCAGCAGCCGGGAGTCCTCGCCGCCGAAGCCCAACCGGCGTTGGAGGAATGGCGGGCGATGGAGTCGGCGGCGGGAATGTTACTGCTCCGCAATTACGTCGTTGTCGAAGAGGTCATCGAGATTCGTGATGAGTCGCTGCTGCCACGACTGCTCGGCCTGCACCTCTGGTCCGAACAGACATTGCACGATCGCTTTCACTACCGAGCGCCCGGCCTATTCGCGCTGCTGGTCCGCGTTCATCGTCGAGCTGAGCCGTTGCGAGTCCCTCAGTCCCCGCACTTTGCAGGCTGCCGCAGTTGGGTCGATTTCCCTGCCGACTTCGCGACGAACGGGCTCACCCCGGTGTTGTCGGATGAAACGCACCTCGAACAAATGGCCGCCATTCGAGATCATCTCAGAGGTGCGACGGCGGTCGGCTAAGGAACAGCTTATTTTCAGGGTGCCACGGTCACGGCTTTGCGTGGCCGTGGCTTCGCATTAAACAACAGCACGGCCACGCAAAGCCGTGACCGTGACACCCAAAGTCCTTGTCTCGATCGAGGTGGGACAAGTGCTATTTTCGGATCGCCTCTCGCGCGAGACATCAGCAGATTCTCGCACTGCTCTGCACGAACGATTCCCAACCGTGACTCAGCACACATCCGACTTCACGATGTCGCCACGAGTCGAATCGACGATGGCGAACAGTTCGCGTTGTTCGGGCAGCGGAACGCCGAACTTGGTAAGTGTCTGTTGGAAGTCGTCCAGAAAGGCCGTCCATTCCTCGCCCGTAATGTTTAAGTGGGCGTGGGAGTCGAGCATCGACCGGCCGGTGTATCGCTGCGGTCCGCCCGTCGCCCAACAGACCTGTTCCGTGACGAGGTACTTGAACCCCGCACGCGAGACGCGGTGATGAGCCTCATCCACACGCGGGTTCGCATTCAAACGCGGGTCGTCCATGATCCGCTCGATGAAGTCATCGACCACCGCCGCGATCGCATACACGCCGCCCAACCGCTCATACAAACTGGCAGGAGCCAAGCTGTCCTGAATCAAGTTCGTCACAAGATGTTCCTTTCCGAGATCTGACACAAAATTTGAGGCATCACGAACGAGGGCATCCTTGCAGAGTCTTCGTCAATGAGCCAATGATCGCCGCCGGTCCGATCTCCACGCGGTGCCGTCGTTCCTGGGTGGTAGCCCTGTCGCTCCGCGACAGGAAGCGTGATCGTACGGGCGACATTTGCCGTTAATTCGAGCTGATTCGAGCAATTGATATCCCTCGTTGATCGCGTCTCCTGTCGCGGAGCGACAGGGCTACCGCCAAGGCACGATTGCACCCACCTCAATTCTTTCCGTCCCGACCGAAAGCACACTATGTCAGATGTGACGATTCTCAACGCCACTCTCGTAATGCCCGATCGCCTGCTCACGGGAGCTTGGTTGAGCGTTCAGTCGGGACGCATCGCGGCATTGGGGACACTCGAATCAATGCCGACACAAACGGGCCAGACGTGGGATGCGGCAGGCCGGTACCTCGCTCCCGGCTTCATCGACATGCACGTGCATGGGGGCGACGGCGCGGACTTCATGGACGGCGATCAGGCCGCGTTTGCGAAGGCCATTGCGGCGCATCGGCGGCACGGCACAACGGGTCTTGTCCCGACCAGCACCGTCGCAACGCACGAGCAAACGCTGCGGTTTCTGGAGCTGAGCGAGCACTTCCGCGCGGCGGGACAAGTCTTGGGTGCTCACCTATACGGGCCGTACTTCAACGAGGACAAAGTCGGCTGCCATCCACTCGCCCCAACGCGTTCCCCCACGAAGTCCGAGTACTCCGAATACCTCCGCTTCGCCAACACGATGTTGGTCGCGACTTGCGCGCCCGAACTCCCCGGCGCGAGCGACTTCTTTCGAGACGCGGCGGCGGCCGGCATTCGGCTCAACGCGGGACATTCCAACGCATCGTGGTTCGAGATGCAGGTCGCATTCGATCTCGGGATGAGGCACGTCGATCACTTCTATTGTGCGATGAGCAGCGTCCCCGGCCTGCGCGAACGCTTCGGCGTCCCGATGCAGGCGAGCATGGCAGAGTTCGTCCTCGCGACGAACGAGATGACCACCGAGATCATTGCCGACGGCCGACATCTCGCCCCAGACTTGTTGCGGTTCGTCGTGCGGATGCTGGGAGTCGATCGCGTCGCCCTCGTGACGGACAGCAACCGGGCGTTGGACATGCCTCCCGGCGAATACGTCTTCGGTCCTCAAGATGCAGGTGTGACGATCGTGAGCGATGGCGAAGTCGGCTGGACGGCTGATCGCTCCGCGCTGGCCAGCAGCGTGCGCGGCATGGACTTCATGGTGCGCCACATGCACCAAGTTGTCGGTCTCGACCTCGCACAAGCCGTTCGGATGGCGACGCTCACTCCGGCGAAGATTCTGGGCGTGGACCGCAGCCTCGGCAGTCTCGAAGTCGGCAAGCAAGCGGACTTGGTGTTGCTCGATCAACAACTGGAAGTGCGCGGCGTCTGGATGAACGGCGTGTTGCTGTGATACACGAACGTCTATGGCACAGCAGCGTCTTGACCGTGTCAGGGATTACGGCGGAAGACGGTCACGCGACACAATCGTGCAACCTCAATGTCGGAAGTGCTTGGTCGCTTCCGCCGCGGTCAGCACGTTGTGCATGAAGTCTCGAAACGACTCTTCGTCCCCGGAGAACGCCACAACGGTGGTGTTATTGCCGCTGTGAATGATGAGAAACCGGTACTTCACGAAGAAATAGAACGGCAGCACGAGGAGTCCCAAACCGTAAAACGGCAGCAGCGCGAGGCCCGCTCCGAGTAACGCCGGGTTCGGTTGGATTCGCACCTCAGCCGAATCGACTTCTGTCAGCAATAACTCGGCGTGACGTTGCGAGAGGATTCCTCGCGTCGTTTCAATCAGTCGCGTTCCTTCCAGTTCCAGCGTCGTCGTCCCGAACATCGACGGCACGATCTGCCCGCCGAACGACGCCACAGCCCGCCGCCCCGTCACGCGCAGAATCGACGATGGGTCGCGAGACATCGTCGTCGCGTCCCGATTGTCCGCGTCGTAATCTTCCGCGTCGTCGGCCTCCGACAAGGGCACGACGATGGTCGCTTCGCATTCAGGACACTTCGTCCGCTTCCCCGCATGTTCTCCCTTGAACCGCATCTGCTTCCCGCAGACGCAGGTGTAATCCACAATCGCCATACCGCTCGCCCTTTCATCGAATCGCCCAAGAGAAGGAAACATTTTGAGTGGTCCCGATGCTGCGTCAGGGCTTGTGGTTTGAGGGTGGCCGAATCTCGTGAAAGTTCGGGGATTCTGAAGTCTCACGACTTCAGAATCCCCAAAACCGAGGGCTGACAAAGCATTCGCCCGCAGTCTATCTGGACGCCGTGACAGAGCGAGTGACTGGCACTCATTCGCCTCGCGACAAAGCCGCCGCGATCCGATCCACGTCGTAGACGCAGCCTGCCCACGTGCCGCCGCCCGCTCGTTGAAGCAGCGCCCACAGACGCGTTTCGGGGGGGAGCTTGGGATCGCAATGCAGCGGCTGCGCCGGGATGCGCGCGGCGAGAATGGCGGCTCCCTCGGCGGGAGTCACCTCGTTGTCCGGCGTGCCGATGAAGTTAAGAGTGCCCGTCAATTGGAGGGTGTCGATTTCGATCCGGATGAAATCGCCATCTCGTAGTTTCCCGATCGGCCCGCCGTCGAGAGCCTCGGGGCCAACGTGGCCGATGCACGCGCCGGTCGAGACTCCCGAGAACCGCGCATCCGTGATCAGCGCCACATGCTTTCCAAACGGCAAGTAGCGCAACGCCGACGTGATCTGATACGTCTCTTCCATCCCGCAGCCAAGCGGACCGCGACACATCAGAACGATGATGTCCCCTTCCTTGATCGGTGTGAAGTTGGGTTGATGATCGAAGGCTGAAGGGTGAGAGCCAGAGGATGGAGGGTCAGTATTGGCGGATTGCGGGTTTTGCTTTGTCCCCTCGCCCCGGCCTTGCGGGGAGAGGGCGAGGGTGAGGGGCTCTTTGCCTTTCGTCTTCTCTACTGGTTTTCCCTTTCCCTTCACCGCCGCGATGGCATCACGCTCCGAAGTGAACACACGCGCCGGTCCCGTCTTGCGGTAGACACCATCCGCGTCGATCACGCTCTTGTCGATCGCCGTGCTCTTGATGACCGAGCCTTCCGGCGCGATGTTGCCGAGCGGGAACGTGACGGTGCTCGTGAGACCCCTCTCTCGCGCGGCGGCGGGCGACATGACGACGGTGTCGGGGTCCACGCCATCGCGTTCCACGAGCAACTCGCGCAGACGTGTTCGCCGTTCCGACCGCTCCCACCATTCGAGGACATCCCCAAGTCGCCGGCCCGCGACCGTGAAGGCGTCCAGCTTCAGCAGACCGAGCGTCCGCAGATGGAGCATCAGTTCGGGAACGCCTCCCGCAAGGAAGAACCTCACCGTCGGATGTCCGACCGGGCCGTTGGGCAGGCAATCGACGAGCCTCGGCACCTGCCGGTTGATACGGCTCCAGTCTTCGACCGTGGGACGAGTCAGCTTCGCTTCGAACGCGATGGCCGGAATGTGCAGCAGCAGATTCGTCGAGCCTCCGCAGGCCGCGAAGACGACCATCGCGTTGTGGATCGCGTCGGCATTCAACACGTCACGCATCGACTTGCCGAGTCGTTCCATCTCGACCACCGCTCGCGCGGAGCGGCGCGCGGCGTCGAGCCAGATCGGCTGGCCCGACGGCGCGAGGGCCGAGTGCGGCAACGCCATCCCCAACGCTTCGGCCACAACCTGTGATGTCGCGGCCGTCCCGAGGAACTGACAACCTCCACCCGGCGAGCCACACGCGCGGCAGCCCGCCTCGGCGGCCTCTTCCAGCGTGATCTCTCCGTGCGCAAAGCGGGCACCGATCGTCTGCACCTTCCCCGCATCCTCACCCGTCGCGGGCGGCAGCGTGACTCCACCCGGCACGATCACGCACGGCAAGTCATGCTGCGCGGCGAGGGCCATCATCATCGCGGGCAGCCCCTTGTCGCACGTCGCCACACCGATCACTCCGCGCCGAGTCGGCAACGACCGGATCAGCCGCTTCAGCACGACCGCCGCATCGTTGCGAAAGGCCAGACTGTCCATCATCCCGACCGTCCCCTGTGTCCTCCCATCGCACGGATCGCTGACGTACCCGGCAAACGGCAACGTCTCCAGCCGATCCAACTCCTCGGCCGCCGCCCGCATCAGCAGCCCGACCTCGTAATGCCCGGTGTGATATCCCAGCGCAATCGGCTTACCGTCCTCGCCCCGAATCCCTCCCTGCGTGCTGAGAATCAAAAACTGTTTTCGCAGCAGTTGCGAAGGCTTCCACCCCATCCCGGCATTCTGCGTCAGTCCAAACAAATCGCCAGAAGGAGCGTTGAGCAACATCTCCTCCGTCAAAGGCAACTCCCCCGGCGGCCCGTCCCCTTTGGAGATGACCTCCCACAACGTGGAGTCGGAAGAATCGAGGAGCGAGTCGAGAGAAGAGGTCATGGTGGGCGTGAGTCCAGAAATAGTGATTGCGACAGCTTGCTGGGAATGCCAAGCAATGTCAGAACAGGGTTGGGGGATCGACGAATCTCGCGAGAGTTTGAAACGTTGCTGAAGTCTCATGCCTTCAACAACCATAATTCAACGTAAGTTTAGCCGCGTGCAAGGTGCCAGAGTCATACTTCGCGCGGTGAAGAATGATGCCGGGCTGAAGTGTTGGAAGTTGTGCGTCATGAGGGTGGCGAATGGGGGGCCGTGTTTTGTCGGAATGTGGTCGAGGCCGTCGTGCGATGGCAGCGCAGAATTCGGCGAAGTTATTGCAGTGACGGCAGACTTCGGCGGCGGTGTGCGGCGGACTGATTCGGAACTCCTTTTCTGAAGATGTCTGATAAGGAACAGGCACGCAATAAGGCGAGCGGCAGAAGTTGTCGTACCGGCAATTGAAGCCTGACGCGCAAGCGAAACCTAGGACATCGAGCACCCTTCGCTTGCGCGTCAGGCTTTGATGAGTAAGCTTTTTCTTGCCGCTCGCCTAACTTTCTGTGAGCGGCAAGTCGCTAGCCAGTCGAATTGCTTCAGCCAGTCGAGCCCCGTTCGGGACAAATCACGACATACCGATCAACGGTCGTGTCGAAAACACCCGCCGCTGTTCCTCAGAAAATGCCGGTCGAGTCATCGCTGACTCCTCACTCTTCCGGCCCGTTCTCCGTCCGCCACCAAACGCGATCATCTTCCAAAATCAACGCCGCTCCAAGACCTCTTCCCTCAGCACGTGAAGTAAAACATCTCATCGCCTCGATATGTTCGAGTTCCCCGCAATCGTTCCGTCGCAGCGTCCCATCCAACCTCCAGAAAGATTTCGACTGATGCTTGTCACCACCGTCGCGCTGCTGTTGCAGGCCGTCACGACCGTTCCGAGTGCGGGTCTCTCCGCCAACGATCCGGCTCGGCCCAACGTCGTCTTCTTTTTGGCGGATGATCTCGGGCAACGCGATCTCGGTTGCTATGGCAGTACGTTTTATGAGACGCCCAACCTCGACCGCCTCGCGCGGGAAGGGGCGAGGTTCACGAACGCCTACGCCGCCTGTCCCGTCTGTTCACCGACGCGGGCCAGCATCATGTCCGGTCAGTGGCCGCAGCGAACCGGCATCACCGACTACATCGGCGCGGCGGCTCCCGCACAATGGAACCGCAACACGGCGCTGCGTCCAGCGCCCTATCGCGATCGCCTCAAACTCGACTCACCGACGTTGGCCAAAGCGATGAAGGGAGCGGGCTACGCGACGTTCTTCGCGGGGAAGTGGCATCTGGGACCGGAGGGCTTCTGGCCCGAGAACCAAGGCTTCGACATCAATCGCGGCGGACACGATCGCGGCGGCCCGTACGGCGGAAACCAGTACTTCTCGCAGTACGGCAACCCGCGTTTGGAGGACGGGCCACCGGGCGAGCATCTTCCTGATCGACTCGCGAACGAGACGGCGAAGTTCATCGAAGCGAACAAGGACCGGCCGTTCTTCGCGTACTTCTCGTTCTACTCAGTCCACACGCCTCTGATGGCGCGTGACGACTTGAAACAGAAGTACGAAGAGAAACGGCAGCGGCTCGGGTTGGAGGCCAAGTGGGGCCGCGAGGAACCGCGCGATGTGAGACTCGTTCAAGAACACACCGTCTATGCGGGGATGGTCGAAGCGATGGATCTCGCGGTCGGCAAGGTCTTGGCGAAGCTCGACGAATTAAAGCTGCGCGACAACACGCTCGTCATCTTTACGAGTGATAACGGCGGCCTCTCGACGAGTGAGGGTTGGCCTACGTCCAACTTGCCGCTGCGTGGCGGCAAAGGCTGGCTCTACGAAGGCGGGATTCGCGAACCGCTTATCGTGCGTTGGCCCGCCGTTCTGAAGGCCGAGCGTGTGATCGACACTCCCGTCAGCAGTCCCGATTTCTTTCCGACACTGCTCGATGCGGCCGGTGCGAAGCCCGCCGCCGATCAGAAGCTCGACGGCCTCAGCCTGCTGCCGCTGTTGCGAGGCGAATCGCTTTCCGATCGCGCGTTGTGCTGGCACTACCCGCACTACGGCAATCAGGGAGGAGCTCCCGGAGCGGCTATTCGTCGTGGCGAGTGGAAACTGATCGAGTGGTTTGAAGATTCGCGCGTCGAACTGTTTCACCTCGGCCATGATCTGGGAGAACAGACCAATCTTGCCGCCCAGCAACCTGAACGAGTTCGCCAACTGACGGACGAGTTGCACGTCTGGCAGAAAGAGGTCGGTGCGGTGCTGCCGACTCGCAATGAGAGCCACGATCCGCTCCAGCCAAACGGCCGCGCCGCCAATCGACCTGCTGACAATCCCAACAAGAATGCGACCAAGTAGGCCACCCAATTATCTGGTCATTGCCTCTTTAAAGTAGGGTAGAACAAGCTCGCTTCGAGCGCCGGCCCACCCTCATGCAGTCGCTGGAAATCATGGTGGGCCGGCGCGGCGAAGCGCGGCTGGTCCCACCCTACGTCTTGCCCAGCCTCAAAAAGGCATTGGCCCTGCACCACACAGAAGGAGTAGACCGAGCATGAAGCCGATCCCCCCGCATCACAGTTCGTGGACTCATCGCATCTCGCGGGAGTTGTCTCGCCACATGTGGCCGGTGTTAGCCATCGTCGTGTCGGCGCTTCAGTGCCAACTCGGCGTTGCGGCCTCGCGGCCGAATGTCGTGATCTTTCTGGCCGATGACGCCGGGTGGGGTGACTACAGTCGCAACGGCAACACGCAGGTCAGCACACCAAACATCGACTCGATCGCGCGCGGTGGCGTGACGCTCGACCGGTTCTTCGTCTGTCCCGTCTGCGCTCCGACGCGGGGTGAGCTTCTGACCGGGCGCTATCACCCGCGCGGCGGGGTGCGCGGGGTCTCGACTGGACAGGAGCGGCTCGATCTGGATGAACGGACCGTCGCGGATGCGTTCCAGGCGGCGGGCTATGCGACGGGAGCGTTCGGCAAGTGGCACAACGGCAGCCAGTGGCCGTACCACCCGATGGCACGCGGGTTCGATGAGTACTACGGACACAGCTCGGGACATTGGGGCGAGTACTTCGATCCACCCCTCGAACGAAACGGTCGGATGGTGCGCGAGCCGGGCTACATCGTGGACCTCTGCACGAACCAGGCGCTCGACTTCATCGACCGCAACGCGACGAAGCCGTTCCTCTGTTACGTCCCGTTCACCACGCCCCATTCACCGTGGGCCGCGCCCGAACGGGATTGGGAGCGGTTCAAATCGAAGCCGATCACGCAGCGTGCGACCGATCCAGACAAAGAGGTTCTCGACGAGACGCGCTGCGCCCTCGCGATGGTCGAGAACCAGGACGCGAACGTCGGACGTGTGCTGGCAAAGCTTGAGGAGTGGAAGCTGACCGACAACACGATCGTCCTCTACTTTTCGGACAACGGCCCGAACAGTGCGCGTTGGAATGGCGGCATGAAGGGACGTAAAGGCACGACCGATGAAGGGGGCGTGCGCTCGACATGCTTCCTTCGCTGGCCCGCACGATTGCCCGCCAATCAGACCGTCACGCAGATCGCCGGTGCGATTGACCTGCTCCCCACGCTGCTCGCGCTGGCCGACGTGCCTCGCGTCGGTGACAAGTCGCTCGACGGGCGAGACCTCTCGCCGTTGCTGCTCAAGCAACAGGTCAACTGGTCCGACCGGATGATCTTCTCCACATGGGCGGGGAAGGTCAGCGTGAGAACTCAACAGCACCGGCTCGACGATCAAGGACAGCTCTTCGACATGGGGACCGATCCGGGGCAAACGACGCCGATCACGGATCGCGAACCTCAGATCGCCGCGCGATTGAAAGCGGCGGTGCTGGCTTGGCGGCAGGACGTGTTGAATGGAGGTCGCGGCCTGGACTCGAACACCGCTCCGAACCTTGTGACGTTGAAGAAAGCCGTGACGGGCAACGCCGTGGATCCCCGTCCGATCCCCGTCGGTTATCGCGAATTCCCCATCACGATGCTCCCCGCCCGCGATGGCGAACCGCGCGGCACCGTGAAGCGCAGCAGCCCCGCGCCGAACTGCTCATACTTCGTGAACTGGACCTCAAAAGAGGACAGCTTGGTCTGGCTGCTCGATGTCCACACCACCGGTCGCTACGAAGTGGTCATCGACTACACCTGCCCCGAGCCGGACGTTGGTTCACAAGTGGAACTGGCCTTCCGCAACAGCCGGCTCACGGGCCAAGTCACTCCCGGCTGGAACCCGCCGCTCTACACGAACCAAGACACGCTGCCTCGCCCCCACGGCGAATCGCAGATGAAAGAGTTCCGCCCGCTGAAGCTCGGTGAGATCAGGTTGGAACGGGGCCAAGGACCGCTCACCTTGCGTGCGCTGGAGATCCCCGGCAAGTCGGTCATGGACGTGCGCCGCATCACACTGACACTGCTGCCCTGACAGGATGTTGAGTGGTGGAAGTGGGCGAAGGGTTGAAATCTGTTGCAACAAAGAAAAGGGATTCATCAGAGAAACACGTGCTGAGTCACAATTCGAGTCGCAGCAATCACTGTCGTGGCCGACGCTGCCAGCGTCGGCTCGGATGCTGGCAGCATCCGCCACGAGGGGACAGTGATTGTTGCGCCGGTCCTAAACTTGTAAGCGCCTCACTTATGGCCGCGTGAGGTTCGGATATAGTGTCGAGTGGAGCCTCATGCCGCCGTTTCGGTTGGAGCCTAACCGGTCAACTAACTTTTTTGAGTTCGCCATGTCCAGCGGTTCCACTCCATCCACTCCACGAATGGGGGTGCAGAAGCTCTCGCCGTGGCTCGTCATCGTATTGATCTTGGGATTCCTCGGGTTCGCTTGGTATCAGAACACACAGCGGCGGGATGCTACCGAACGGGAGCGTGTTCTCGCGCAACAAGAGAACGGTGCGAAGCCTGCTGCGACGACAACACGGGCATCGTCCAGCGAAGTCGCTTCCAACGACGACTTTCACGATGCTCCGGTCGTACCGGAGGTAATGCCAGAACCGGGAACAGTTCCGTCGCGTGAGGCTCTGCCATCCACCGCGGGAAGCACATCGTCCAAGACCGCAGTGCCCGGCAAGCCGCTCGCGACGACCGATCGAACCCCCGCTCCGACGCGAGCTGGTCCGAGTCCAACGACGGCTGGTCGCGCCCCCACGGCGAATGATCGATCGACTTCAGACCGCACCGCGCCCGATCCGCGGATGAGTCCGAAGTCGCCCACGCAACCGACGAACGATCCACGACGTGATACTCCGAAACCGGACACTGTCGAGAAGAAGTCAGCGACGACGGCTCAGCTTGAAAACCAGACGATTCGTGACTTCGGTCGTGTCGTTTTCAAAGGGACGATCGACCTGCAACCGACGCTCGACCGGATCGCGCGGGGCGAGCGGAACACGCATCGCAATGACGGCTCGACGTTCGGCAATCGCGAACGCCGACTCCCTCAAAAACCGCAGGGCTATTACACCGAGTACGTTCATCCGACGAAGGACATCAACGGTCCCGGACCGCAACGAGTCATCTTCGGCAAGAGCGGCGACATCTGGTACACGCCCGACCATTACGAGACGTTTAAGAAGATCAAATGACCGGCCTCGATCAGACGCCTCGTCCATGAACGGCGCTTCCCACGCAACGACATCCCCGAGAATTCTTCCGTCATGTCCGATTCACCTTGTCCCGTCGGCTTCCAATTTGTTGACGCCCCGGCTCTGTATTCAGCCGCCGAAGCACGCGTCGTCCGAGTTCCGGCCGGTCTGCTGCGTAAGCGAGATCTGTTGACGGTTCTTGCACGCGGCTTGGATTTTCCCGGTTACTTCGGCTGGAACTGGGATGCTCTCGAAGAATGTCTCCGCGATCTCGCGTGGATCGAGCATCCGCGCCGGATCGTGTTGATCCACGAGGCTCTGCCGTTTCAACCGGACTGGGACAACCGGGCAACGTACTTGAGCATCCTCAAAGAAGCCGTCGCCGCTTGGGGACCAAACCAAGCTCACGAACTGATCGCGGTTTTCCCCGAGCGCTGCCGTGACGAAGTTTTGAGCGCCGATTGACCTCGATGATTCACGCCGAGCGTTGGGCGGTCACTTCGGTTCGCTCACTTCGGCAGGCTTCAGTCGCAGGTCTTGCAGCGACGCGTACAACACGATGTTCGTGGCGAGCTTCACTGCGTCTTCGGGGAGGTAGCCTTCGCAGTTCCCCGCCGATTGTCGTTCGAGAGCACAGCTGATGTCGTACTTGCTGTAGATCACGGCGAGTCGGCCATCGATTTCGATCCCTTCCAGCAGCGGATCGACTTCGCGCACGTTCATCGACGACGCGGCGGTCTCACCCACGGCCTCCTGCATCCGGCGGCGTAGTTTGCGGATGTCGTGGCCGTACTTTTCCGTGAACAACTCGTGGTTGACGGCGATCCGCTCGAACTTCTTGTCGGGGAAGACCGCCTGCATGAACTCACGGAACGATTTGTCGAACGGCTTCGCGCCGCAGCAGGAGTCTGCAAACAACACTCCGCCACGGTCGAGGTACTCGCGCAGTTGCTTTTTCTCATCGTTGTTCATGGCGAAACGATTGCGTCCGTGCATGTAGAGGATCGGGTGTTGGAAGACGTTGGGATCGGCGAAGGTCAGCTCACGCGATTTGGTTGAGGCGGCCATGCCCGCTGTTTCGTTCAGCGCGACGAGCAGGTTGCGCAACGCGCGCGGGGCGGCGTTCCAAGCTCCGTCGTGCTTGATCTGCGCGATCTGGAGCAGCCCTCGCTCGACGTTGTCGAGGTCCGCTGCTTCGGCCACTTTCTTCGGGGCGTCGGTCTTGTCGGGCGGCTCTCGTCCGGTGGCGTAGGCCATCACGTTCACGCCAATCTGCGTCGCGCGGAGAATCTTGGCTGTGAGCTGCACGTTGCGTTTCGGCGGGTCTTGTTTCGCCCAGTAATCCCACAGGCAACCGAGGTCTTCGGGGGAATAGATCACCGTTGTGCGGCAACCGAAGTCCACTCCGAGGAGCGGCACGCCGTCAGAGTGCAGCAAGTGTTCGCTGCGATAGACCGGATGGTCGGGCGTCAGCGGTTTCAGTTCTCCCTCGCCCGGCGGCAGGATGTGAGTCAGCACTTCGCGCAGACCGGCTTCAAACTCGGCCGACTGGCAGGTCGGCATTGCGAAGATGAAACCCCCTTCTTGGAGATACTCTTTGAGCAGCTTGAGTTCTTCCGGCGCGAATTTCGGTCGGTCCTTGCCGGTGATGAACAGGACGGGAGCTTGCAGCAGCGAGTTCACGCCGTCGGACTTCACGGCGCGGGCGAGGTCCACTTCCTGTGACGTGAGGAGTTTCGGCCACTTCGGTCGTCCGCTGATGTGTTCGGTCAGGTTGCGAATGTCACGACGATGGCGGTTCCAATCGTCACCCACGACTTCAAGCGGTCGCTGCGGATCGCGCGGCCCGTACTTCAATTTGTTGACGAGAACCGGGGCGAGGCCTTTCGACAAGTACAGCAATGCGTAACTCGTCGCGATGACGGGGTGAGACTCACCGTGGCCCGCTCCATCCCAGCGACCAATCACCGCGTTCTGCATCTTGACGAGGTACGCGGCCCCCTCGCGGTACCAATCGTGTTCGCCAAAGAACCGCTGGCCGCTGAGTCGTCCGGCTCGCTCGATGCCGTAGAGAAAGTACAAGACGTTGCCGTGAGGACTGCCGTTGTTGTTGCCGGGATTGAAGTGACGCGCGAGCCACTCCAGCCCCTTCTCAAGTTCGGGGTTTGGCTCGGCTTGATTGCAGCAGGGAGGCGTTCCATCCGGCGCGACTCCTTGATCGGAACGCAGCATCTGTTCGCAGATCGCCAACGAGGAGACCCCCGCCACGGTCATGCTGCCGTAACTGCCGCCCGCGCCTTTCTGACTGGTATAGGCCCAGCCTCCGTCACCGTTCTGGCCACGCACCCAGTAGTCACGGTTCCTCGTCCAAGTTTCGCGGCTCACGACGGCCCCCGCTTCGACTGCCTCGCGCAGACCAAGGATCGCGAACTGAGTGTTGCTGCTGTCACCTCCAATGAAGCCGCCGCCACCGCTCAGTTCATAGCCCCATGCGCCAGGGTTCGTCTGGGTGACTTGGCCCGCTTCCAAGCGTTGGGCGAGATGGCTGATCCGCACGCGATCGGTCGCGCCATCTTTCGCTGCGGCCAGTGCCATGATCGATAGCGCGACTTGATAAGTTTCCGGATGGACGCTCGGATCGCTCTCACGCAGGAACTTCAGACCGCGTTTCACCGGCCCGTCCTGAGGAGTCATTCCCGAGTTAATCAGCGCCAGCAAAGCGATCGCCGTCGTACCGACCGTCTGACCTTCAGTGCCGTTTGACCAAGCGCCGCTCGCCTCTTGCTGGCTGGCGAGAAATTTCTTGCCTCGTTCAATCGCCTCTTTGACGGCCACTCCGGACAAATCAGCCGCACTTGCGTGACGCGGCATCTCTCCCAGCACCAACGCCACAACAAACAAGCCCGAGAGAACGATCCGCGTGCATCGAGTCATGGCGTTCCTTTGCGTGTTTTCTAGACCTCAAACGGCAGTTGATGAGACATCAGAGCGGGGTGGCGTCAGCCTCCCGGTTCTTGGGCGTAAGCCCTCTTGTAAAGAACCGGGGGGCTGACGGCGCCCCGCTCGGAAGCATCTCACAACGGGCCGCGAGCGGCATAGACGGACTCAGCACCAACCCGTCACGCGAGGGAACCTGCCCATCCGTGAGAGCTGCCGGTACAGTACCGCCGCTTCGATGGTAGCGTCGGCTGGCGGCTCGGCCCAGCCGACTTTCAACAACCGATGAGTGTCGAGTCGGGACGCCCGTCCCCGAACCAGAACGGTGAAACATCCGAGAAAGAATGAATGGACGGACGGACGAGGCGTCCACCCTACGACTCATCCCCCCACAACCTTGAGGAACAAACATGGCGACGCATCCGTTGGCTGGGAAGTTGGCTCCGACCGAAATGTTGATCGACACCAATCGGTTGATCGAGCAGTACTTCACGCAGCAACCCGATCCGGACAATGTGACTCAGCAAGTCAGCTTTGGGACGAGCGGGCATCGAGGTACGTCCACGAATGCGACGTTCACAGAAGCTCATATCGGCGCGATCACACAAGCGTTGGTCGAGTACCGTCAGGCTCACCAGATCACGGGGCCGCTGTTCTTGGGAAAGGACACGCACGCGCTGTCGGCTCCGGCTGAACGGACGGCTCTCGAAGTCCTCGCGGCGAACGGTGTCGAGACCGTCGTGCAGAACGGCAACGGGTTCACGCCGACGCCAACGATCTCGCACGCGATCCTCAACTACAACAAGGGACGACGCGATCAACTGGCCGATGGCATCGTCATCACGCCGTCACACAATCCGCCTGCCGATGGCGGCTTCAAATACAACTCAACGAACGGCGGCCCCGCCGATACGGACATCACCGGCTGGGTCCAGAACCGCGCGAACGAACTGCTGCGAGGCCGCAACTCCGGTGTGCGTCGCCTACCTTTCGAGACCGCGCTTCGCGCGCCGACGACCTTTCAACGCGACTTCGCCCGCGCCTACATCGACGACCTGAAGTCGGTGATCGATCTGGACGCGATCAAATCAGCAGGGCTGAGGCTGGGAGTCGATCCGCTCGGCGGAGCCGGTGTTGGGTACTGGCAACCAATCGCGGAGACGTATGGCCTGAACATCACCGTCGTGAACGACAAGGTCGATCCGCAGTTCGGCTTCATGACTCTCGACCACGACGGCAAGATCCGGATGGACTGCTCCAGCCCGTTCGCGATGGCGAGTCTCGTCCAACTGAAGGATCAGTACGACCTGTCGTTCGGCAACGACCCCGATACCGACCGACACGGCATCGTCACGAAGTCGTCTGGACTGATGAACCCGAACCATTACCTGGCCGTCGCCATTCAGTACTTATTCTCGAACCGACCGAATTGGTCCGCAACCGCAGCCGTCGGCAAGACGTGCGTCAGCAGCAGCATGATCGACGCGGTCGCCGCATCGCTCGGCCGCACGCTCTACGAAGTGCCGGTCGGGTTCAAGTGGTTCGTCGAGGGACTCTATTCGGGAACACTTGGCTTCGGGGGTGAAGAGAGTGCCGGCGCGAGCTTCCTCCGCCGTGATGGCCAAGTCTGGTCCACCGACAAGGACGGCATCATCCTCGCACTGCTTGCGGCCGAGATCACCGCGAAGACAGGACGCGATCCCGGCGAACACTATCAGTCGCTCGTCGAGCAGTTCGGTGAGCGACATTACGTTCGGATCGACCAGCCGATCTCACTCGCCGAGAAAGCGGCGTTCAAACATCTGACTCCCGTCGCAATTACTTCCACCACGCTGGCCGGTGACGCGATCACAGCTAAACTCAGCGAAGCCCCCGGCAATCACAAAGCGATCGGAGGAGTGAAGGTCACAACGGCGAACGGCTGGTTCGCGGCGAGACCTTCGGGAACCGAAGCGATCTACAAACTGTACGCCGAAAGCTTCCGAGACCCTGCCCATCTGAGCAGCCTCGTCACCGAAGCCCGCAATGCCGTCACGCAGGCTCTGGCGGGAGCGTAGCGTTCATCGCTCCGCGTAAAGGTAGCCGATTGGGAGTGGATCAATGCCGATGCCGATCCACTCCCAACTCGCGTTCGACTTCCTTCACGCGGAGCGATGAAGGCTACTTTCAGGCGACCCAAATGCGTGCAGCCCGACAACATTTCTAGACCAAGTAGTACAGTGCGGCACTGCCACCCCTCCGCCGTGGTAAGGGGGGCAGGTTGTGCCGAGGAAGTCCTGCGAATCGAACCGGCCGGTTGGGAGAACTCGAACAGAAACGCCAATCTTCCGTGCTGCTGGCCGATAAGACATCGCCGAGTCGCTCGCCGCCACTCACTGCGAAAAGGATGTCGCCATGGATCGTCGCCACTTCTGTTTGGGATTGTTGGGGTCGGGTGTTGCCCTGAACCGTGCGGCGAAATCAGCCGAAGCGGCTCCGCCCTTTGCCGCGGCTCCCACACAGAAGATTCGCTGGAACTATAGTTTGAAGGCGGCGCACAAGATCGCGATCGAGCAGGACAAGCCGCTGCTGATCGTCTTCGGCGCGAGTTGGTGTACGTTCTGCCACAAGCTGGAACGGGAGACCTTGGGCGACAAACGGATCACGGCGCTCGTCGAGCGAAACTTCATCCCCGTTCACCTCGACTTCGACCGCGACGCCAAGATCGCGAAGATTTTGGAAGTGGAGCGGCTCCCCTGCACGGTCATTCTCAGTCCTCAAGCCGATCTGCTGGTGAAGCACGAAGGCTATGCCAAGTTTGCGGAGTACAACCAGTCCTTGCAGACCGCGTTGGAGAAGCAGGCGGAGATTCAACAGGTTCAAGCCACGGAAGTCTCCCGGTGACTTGGCTCAAGTTTGAGGAGATCCACCCAGCTCCGTGATCCTCAATCTCCCCGCCTGAGTGACGGCAGTGCTTTGAGGACGTGTGTTGCAGAAAGCCCGTTCAAACGCCATAGTTCGCCCGCAATCTGGCGGCTGACTGGGCGTGGTTTCACGCGGTCGGTTCGCATCCAAGCCGATACCTCGTGGACCCCAGAACGTTCATGGCCAAACAACCTCCTTCCGCTTCTAAAACCAAAGACGACGATTCGTGGGGCAAGCTTGCCTCCGATCTGCTGGGCATTCAATTCGGAGGAGCCGACGACGACTTCGACCTCCCCGACGATGAGCCGCCCACAGCCAAGTCGATCCCGGCCGAAGTGTCACCTTCCCCCGAGGCCGTTTCGGGGTCGAAGGCCCGCGTTGCCGAACAGGCTTCCGAGCCGGACCTGTCTTTCCCCGAGGAAGACCTTTCGTTTCCTGAGGACACGCCCGTCACAGAGAAGAAGGCCGTTGCTCCTGAACGACGAGAAGTCGCTGCCGAACGGGATGCGGACGACGCGCCAGCTCGCGAACGTGAGCCATCGAAACGCGCACGCGAGGACAGTGACCGCGACATTTGGGACGCCCTCGAAAGCTGGAATTTCGACGAGCCGAATAAGGCTCCGGTTGCACGCCCTCAGTCCGATGTGGCTGCTTCGCGAGGCGGAGGTCGCCCCGCTCGCCGAGACAACGACGGACCACCACGCGATCGTGATGCAGGACGTGAACAACGGCCACGCGATCGTGACCGAGGGGGCGCGCGTCGCGAGGCTCCTCCTCGTGAACAGGCACCGCGTGCCGAACAGCCTCGGCGCGAACGAGCCAATCGTGATGAAGTGGACGCACGCCCGGCCCCCGTTCTGCGTGAAGAAGTCGCTCCGGCCGATGGCGTTCCTGCTCCAGGAAGGTCGGACCGAGGTCCGCGACGCCGAAGCGAATCGCGTGGTGATGCCCCGCGTGCGGAGCGTAGTGATGCCCCGCGTGCGGAGCGTAGTGATGCCCCGCGCGAGCGAAGTGAGGCACCACGATCGGATCGGCGACCTCCTCAAAAGGCTTCTGGAGATGAAACTCGCCCGCCACGATCATTGCCTCCTCAAGCAACTTCGGCTGGTTCTGACGAGGGGTTCGCAGCAGGCTTGGATGACGAACCCAAACCACGTCGCAGCCCCGCACCTTCCGTGAGGTCCGAGGTTCCCGCACGCAAGCCGGCCCCCGTCGCGCGGCAGACGGAACCTGTCGATGACGACGATGTGTTCGCGTCCGACTTGTTCCAAGAGTTCGCGGAAGAGGACGACGGCGAAGAGGCCGCTGACGGGGAGACGAGTTCGTCTGATGAGCCGAGCGACGAAGATCGTCGCCCACGCCGTCGCCGCCGGCGACGACGTGGTGGACGCGGTCGTCGCACGGAAGCCGAAATCGCCGCCGATGGCGGCGCGGAATTGAGTGATTCGGACGATGACGACAACGACAGCGAAGACATGCTCGGCTTCGGAAGCGATGACGACTCTCAGTCTGATGAAACTCAGTCTGACGAGGAGGAGACCGCTGACTCGCGTTCCGCCAGCACTGAAGAGGAGGACGACGAGAACAACGAGGACGGTGAAAAGCGTCGCCCACGTCGCCGCCGTCGTCGCGGTCGCAAGCGATCTGATGAGCAACCTTCACCGGTCGCTGCGTTGGTAAGTGGTGAGAAGGCAGGCGAAGACGACCATGAAGACGATGAACAGGATGATGACGACGATGGCGAAGACGCTGTTGCCGGTCACAGTGGCGGCGGTCGGGCCGTTCGACCTGCGGTCGCTCCTGTCGATGAAGAGCCGCTCGCTCCCGTGAACTACGAGGGGATTCCCACATGGGAAGAGGCCATTTCGTACCTCGTTCGTTCTCACGGTCCCGAGCCGCGCGGCCGTGGAAATAGTGGCTCTCGAGGACGCGGTGGTGCTCATCAACGGCGGTAGTTCAATGACGGGCCTCGTTCCGTTTCCATCGGTACTCGGCCCTGAGTCTGTGTCCGATATTCACATTGGAGTGGGGACTCCGCCCATACTCGGCGCGTTGTCTTCGCGTCACGGGGACCGAACGTGTCGACTCGTGACGCTCGGATGCAAGGTCAACCAATACGAAACGCAGCTCGTCTTGGAAGCCTTGGAGCGGAATGGATTTCGCGAAGCGACGGAGGATGAGGCGGCCGATCTCTGCGTCGTCAACACTTGTACGGTCACGTCAAATGGTGACTCGCGATCGCGGCAAGTGATTCGCCAATTGGCGAAGCACAACCCCGGCACTCGCACACTTGTCATGGGCTGTTACGCCACGCGCGACCCGCGCGCCGTCAGTGATCTCCCGTCCGTGTTTGAAGTCGTCACCGACAAGCGCGAGTTGCCAGATATCCTCGCTCGGCACGGCATCGTCGATATGCCAACCGGAATCAGCCGGTTTGAAGGGCGGAAACGAGCGTACGTCAAAGTGCAGGACGGCTGCATCTTGAAATGTTCGTACTGCATCATCCCGCAAGTTCGCCCTGGCCTGCGAAGCCGTTCTCCCGAGGACATTGAAGCGGAAATGCGTCGGCTGATCGACAACGGCTATCGCGAGATCATTCTCACGGGCATCCACGTCGGGCATTACGGCGTGGATACAACGCGCGGCCGATCGGGGTTGCCACCCTTTCGACTGTGGCATCTCTTCCGCAAGCTCGACCGTATTCCAGGGGCTTGGCGGATGAGACTGTCGAGTATCGAAGCGGCTGAGATCGACGATGATTTCATTTCAGCCGCCGGGGATTGCGAGCATCTTTGTCCGCAGTTTCACCCCGCTCTGCAAAGTGGTTCTAACAGCGTGTTGCAGCGGATGCGGAGGCGATACACGGTCGAGCAGTTTCTCGGCAAGCTCAACCGTCTGCGAGAACGCCTCGACAACCCCGGGTTTACAACGGACGTGATCGTTGGGTTTCCGGGCGAAACCGACGAGGACTTCCAACAAACATTGGAGGCCTGTCGCCAAGCGGCGTTCCTGAAAATCCACATCTTCCCGTTCAGCGCCCGGCGCGAAACGCCTGCGGCAACACTACCCGATCAGGTTCACGGAACAGTGCGTGCCGAACGAATCCGAATATTGGAACGACTGGAACGCGATCTCGCCCACCAGTACCATGCCTCGCTGTTGGGTCGCGAGTTGGAAGTGATGGTGGAGGGTGAGTGCCCCGCACGCGCCGGTTGGGTTCACGGAACAGATCGACGGTACGTTCCGATTGAGATTCCCGGTGGACCCGCCGACGTCGGGCAGATGATCTCGGGGCGTGCCACTCGAGCCACCCAACACTTTCTTGAAGCCGAGCGGGAGACGGGCCATGGCTGCACTCAGTGAATTCAAGCCGGTGTACTTCAAGATTGACGAGCGCGGTGCCGTTGTCGTGCTTCACATCATTCGGGCGAGCTTGTCCGAAGAGGACAATATCGAACATCTCGGTCAGGAACTGACGATGATCGTCGATCAGTTCGGTTGTCGCCTGTTGGTCGTCAACTTTGAAGTGGTCTCGCTGATCACCAGCGCCGCATTGGGCAAGTTCATCGCCCTGCACCGCAACCTCCATCGCCGCGAAGGACGACTGGCGTTGTGTGGTGTGACCGACATGATGGCTGACGTGTTGAGCGCGACGAAGCTCGATGAGTACTTCAGGCTGACGACCACGGTTGATGAAGCCGTCGCGATGCTCGTCGCGGAACCCGTTTCCGAATCTCCCCAAAACGCCGGGAAGCAGCTCGAAGCGTGAGCGATGAGCGGGCTGGTCACACCGCGGCGGATGTTCTCACGATGGCGCGACTGTTCATTGGCAACTTCGATTTCGAGCATCGACTGGCTCAGCCCGCGCGGCAGATCTCGTCGAAGTTGCAGCGAATCAATGCCGAGTTGGCCACGTCGTGGTTGGCGATCGCGGAGGATGGCGACTTCCTCTGGACGCCTCAGCCAATAGAATCGAGCTTCTTCGACCAATCCATTTTGAACGGCTTGCCGCGTGTAAATCCTGTCGTCTCATTCGACGATGTACCGCGCGGCGTCGAGTGCCTTCCGTGGGGTTGGACCGACGATCTGAGACGACTCTGCGACATACGGGGCTGGCGGCGCAACGATTCCCCTCACGCTGCCGTTCGTGCGGGGAACTCACGCCGGTTCTCAGCCAGTCTTGAACGTGAGTGGAACGTCGGACTCGATGGCGCGAGCGAGATCGCCAACGTGACTGAGTTTGCGGAGAGGCTCAAAACTCTTGGACCTGCCACCCGCTGGGTGGTGAAGGCCGAGTTCGGAATGTCCGGGCGCGAGAGAATTCTTGGTTGCGGCGAACCGACGCCAGCGGACTCGAATTGGGTCGCCAAACGAATCGCAGCGGATGGCGTGGTTTTTTTCGAACCGTGGGTCGAACGCCTCGATGAAGTGGGCCTCCAGATAGAAGTTCCGCAAACAGGACGGCCGCAACTCATTGGTCTCGTGCCGATGCTCGTGGATGAACGAGGTCAATACGCAGGAAGTTGGTTCGCCTATCCTAACCTAGATGCTTCAAGCTGGAAGCGTGCGGTTGAAGTTGCTCTCGATGCAGCTCAGCGCCTGCAAGAGTTGGGATATTTCGGGCCGCTCGGCATTGATGCGATGCGCTATCGCGAGACCGATGGAACGATACGACTGCGGCCGCTGCAGGATGTCAACGCCCGTTGGACGATGGGGCGGCTCAGCCTCGGTTGGCGGCGGCAATTGGCCCTAGGTGAAACCCACGGTTGCTGGCAACACACGTCACGCGGTGCAATCAGTCCCGTTGAGAGCAGCTTCACACGAGTCGTCTCCACGTCGGCCAATTGTGTCGGCGGCATCCTGTCACACCACACGTCATGCGTGTTGGTTCGGTAGCCTTGTCGGCTCGCCGCGAGGAAAGCTATTCTCGCCCACTGTTCCAACCGCCCACATCATGAGGAGACACGGATGCCCACCTACGACTATCACTGTGAACAGAACTCACGCACCGTCACCGTTCAGCATGGCATGAAAGACGCGATCCGAACGTGGGGCGAACTCTGCGAACGAGCGGGGATCGAACCGAGTAACACTCCGATCAACACTCCCGTCGAACGGATCATCTCGGGAGGCATCGCACTCCCGATTGCCAGTGCCTCCCCCGCATTACCAATGGCTAGCTGTTGCGGCCACCCCTCGAGTTGTGGACATGGCCACTGATGGCCGCACGGTGACGATGTCTTGGTCAACGGAAGAGCGGAGGGTCATTGGTCAACGGAAGAGCGGAGGCACGCGATCGTCGCGACTGGCGTTTTTACCAACCACAGCGTGCCCAAAGTCTCAGTGAGAATCGTGCCGCTTGCAGGTGGGGGCGTTCCACGAGATACTCCCCCCCCAACCCGCCCCCCGACGTGGATTACATGCCTTGAGACTGAGGGAAGCCTTCTGAACGGTGCCGCCCGAAAATGCTTCCCACTTTGGTTCATTTGCTCCCGTAGCTCAGCTGGATAGAGCGACGGTTTCCTAAACCGTAGGTCGCAGGTTCGACTCCTGCCGGGGGCATCCGACGATCTCGCAACGTCTCGCACGTTGCGGCAGACCCCTGCAAAACAGGGGTTTTTTCGTTTCTGGCGAGACTCACTTGGCAGGCGATGCGACCAGTTTCAGGCATTGCGGCGGGTTGCTGTGCCGGAATCTGTGCCGCCTTGGCGAAGTCGTTTTCTCCGACTGTGAGGTAGTGCTTGGCGGCGATCAACTGGCTGTTGCCGATCCACTGGCAGACGACGTGAAGGGGATGCTCTCCTGCCAATTCTGTTTCGCGGGATGCTCTGAGGTTGTGGAACAGTTTCGGCCACGGAGTCAGCCCAGCCCGATTGAGGATTCGCAGGAACTGAGTTCTGAGGTTCGTCCCCGCCTTGCCGACGTTGCGGTAGCGCGAGACGACGTACTCGGTTCCTTCGGGGGCTGCATCGAACGCGGCTTCCAAGTGGGGACGAAGTTCGGGGAACAGCGGGATGATTCGTTCGAATTTCTCTTCGTGATGCTCGGTCTTTGGTGACGGGACGCGCATTCGGTTTCGCGCCCAATCCACGTCGGACCACTTCAAGGCGAGATGTTCGGACGGACACCGCAGCCCGCCAAACCGCGACAGTGCGAAGATCAGCCGCCACTGAGCATCAGGGCAGGCGTCGAGAACTTGAGCCGCGACATCGCGGGAGATGAACTGCATTCGCGCCGTGTTGCCGCGTACTGTGATGCCCTTCAGTTCCGAGAACGGATTCACGACGAGCAGGCGTTTCTTCACCGCGTAGGTGAGGAACTGTCGGGCACGTCCACAGTGACGGCGAGCCGTGTTCGGAGAGAGCGTCTTGAGCAGCGACCGGCGGTAATCTTCGGCATCGGCGGGAGTGATGTCGGCCAGCGGCTTGTCCTCGCCAAAGTAGCGGTTGAGGTAGCCTTGCGCTTGGGCGAAGTTGCTGGTTGTCCACGGCTTCACGTCCGTTCGACCGGCGACATAGTTTCGCAGGAACGGGCCAAGCAATCGCTCGTCATTCGCCACGTCCATGATCTTCGCGCGAGGCTCGACCAGCCCCACTGCCACCAGCTTGGCGTGAAGCTCATCCCCCACCGTCGAGAGCCAGAGCGACGTTTCACGGTCGAGCGTGCCGCCCAGCAGTCTTGCCGAGTGGAGCGACTCCAACTTGATCTTGAAAGCTTCCGCGTCCCGTTGGGAACACTTGCCCAACCGTACCGTCTTGCGTGAACCGTCCTTCGCCACAAACAGAACCCGCTTGAAGCCGTTCGCGTCGCGTCCAATGCTTGCCATCGTAAGAACCTTTCCGAGAAGAGACCGGACGGCAGCGGGCGAGCTTCTCAGTTCCCGCCACACCGCCGCCGGTCAAAGGTGAACAGATGCTACCATCGGCCGGAGCGGCGCGCCAGCCGCAATGAGTCGCAAGGCATCGCAGTCGATCTTGCGTCGTGTTGATCGTGCGGAGAGCAGTCGCTCCCATAGGGGATCAAGTTCCCGTCTCTCCCTCACAGTTGATCCCCTATGGCAAAACAAGCTGGCTTTCTCATAGGGGATCAGGTCCGAGAGAGAGACGGGCTGGTGATCCTCTATGGTGAGCCGCTTGGGAACAGACGAGCGGCTTCGGCCTCATCCACGTCTGCGGGAACCGACTCAGTGTCATCCGATGGCAGCGTCCACCAGACAACGGATGCTTGGCCGAATCCGATCCGTTCGGACTTCACAGCCGCCAACCGTTTAGCCCGCTTGAGTGTCGCCGGAGCGATGTCGGCATCGTCGGCCAATTGCTTGACCGTCTTGGCCAGCATGGAACATCCCGTCAGTTTCTCGACCAGCCATTCTTTTACCTGTTGCACGGCCTGACCCTGTTCGCCGTTGCCGCGCGGCTTCCGTTCGGGTTGAGTCTCTTTTTCCAAATGTTCGTCGGCGGTCATCACAATGGGAGTCTCTTCCCAGCAGACCGCCCCGTCCTGCAAGCGATAGGCTAAGCCGGTCGATTCCTCGGAAATGTTGATCTTCGCCAACAGGATCAGGCGTCGCTTGTCATCGTCGTGGTCTTTCGCGACATGCCACACAGCGCGAGCCGCCGCCGCAAACGCGAGTGATCCCATTGCCCGATAGACGGCCTTGCCGCCGCTCCCCTTGGAGAGATGCGTCACCATGACGATGGCAACCCGATACTTGCTCGCCATGTCGGCCATCGGAGCCAGCATTGCGCGAATGTCCGCGTTCTTGTGACTGTCAGTCGCGCCGCAGTACGCGCTCACCGGGTCTATCACGACGAGCCGCACGTCTCGGTTCTCTTCCAAAACTTCGATCAGCTTGGGCAGGTCCGCGTCCAGTGAGAATCCGCGTTGACGACGATGGCCCGTCTCGGCGTCGATCATTGTGACGCCTTGCAGAGCGATCACTTTGCTCGGATCGCCACCAGCACGCTTGAGCCGTGGTAGCACAGTGTCGGCGATGTCGTCTTCGCAGTTGAACATGATGACCGAGCCAATAGGCTGATTCTGGCTGTAGCAGTCGGGCCACCCCGCTCCCGTCGAGACCCTCGCCGCCATGTCCACCGTGACGAACGACTTCCCCAATCCGGGATCCCCTGCAAGCAGCGTCAGCTTTCCTAGCGGGATGCGGTTCGGCCAGAGCCATTCGACCTCTTGTTCTTCAACGTCACATAGCCTCACGACGATGGCTTCAGCCGTAGCGTGTGTGCGCGGCTTGCCGTTGTGTGAGAGATTGTTGGCAGAAGCCAACAGACGATCTCGTAGTGACTCCGTTGAGACACCCGCGTCACCGGCCATGCGGCTGACGGCCAGAGCATCACAAGCCAACCGCCGCCGCTCTGCCGTGTCCCGAATCTTCTCGCACCACTCGCCGACGTGAATCACGTAGGGCGCGTCATCGGCCAACGACTTGAGGACCAGCGGGCCGCCCACTTCGCCGAGCGTGCCATCCTCTTCCAGCCGCACAGCCACGGACACCAAATCGAGCGGCTTACCTTCCGAGTCGATCGCCAGCATCGCTCGAAAGATCGCCCGCAGGTCATCACGATTGAAGGCGAGCGGTTCAAGGCCACGGGCTTCAACAATAAATTTCGGATTAGCCAGCAGCGAGCCGACGAGCCATTTCTCAAACTGCTCACTCAGTGAGGGGTCGCTCATTCAGCCGCCCCCCTTTCCAGTTTTTGCAGAGCTTCCAGCACGGCCGCCGGTCGATACCGCACGGAGCGACCAAGACGAATGCAGGGGATCACTCCGTCTTGTGTGAGCGTGAACACCGTCCGCTCTGACAACTTCGTGAACTTGGCCACTTCGCGGGCCAGCCAGAGTTCTTCCGTGTTCGAGAGCCAATCATTCGGCATCATCGGCCTCGCATTCTTCCGGTCCTTCGCCACGGACAGCGCGAGGACGCAGGGCTTGCACCACAGCGTCGATGTCGAACAGATAGCGGGAGTCGGCCCGCAGACATGGCACGCGGCCAGCAACCGCTTCCGCCTTCAACCAGCGGGCCGAAAGACCCAGCCGCCGCGCCGCTCGCGGCAGTGACAAGAGTTCGCTCACGGTCTCATCTCCAGAGAGAGAATTGAGAGCCAGCCACAGCGGCCAGCGTCGCGAGCAAGGGTAGAAACGGGCCTGTTCGTCACTCGTTCATTTGCCGTGCCTTTTCCCGGCGCAACGGAATCGGTTCACGTTGCAGCGTCGGGAGCCTTCAAGCAATACCGCCCCTTCGATGGCGAGACGATCATCGTCCCCCAAGCGGGGTTGTCTCGAAACACAAGGTCAAACCGTTCGTCCGACCGGTCAACTCCAGCGGCGTCGATAATCGTGAGACCACCCAAGACGGGCGTCTTGTTCTTCCATGCCTCCCACAGCACGCGAACGCAGGCGGCTTGGTTCGTGGTGAAGGTATACGGCGTTCCAAACCAGTTGACCGAAGCAAAGTCGATGGAATGTCGGGCGTCGTTCACCTCATCGACCGGCTTCGCATCACTCGACGGAGCGGCAGGCGAAGTCGAGGCCGGTTCGTCCCCTTTGGTTCTGCCATCGTCCGGCGTTTCGGGTATGTCCACCGGTCGCTTGTTGAACAGCCATGGTGTCGCCTTGTAGTCATCCCGAGAACACCCGCCGGGGGGTTCGTAGTACTGGGAGATCAGAGTCGACTCATCTGACGGCGGTGGGCAAAGCTCATCACAAATGAACGGCAGCCATTCGACAAATCGCTGTAGTTCGGGTGTCAGGCTAAACGTCCGCAGATGGGCTGCAATTGTCTGACCCTTCGTGGCCTCTTGCAGAAGTTTCACCGCACCCGCCAAAGCGACGTTCTGCCCGTCCAGATTCGCGCCGTGCAAACGGTTGGCCAGCCCTTCGTGGCCCGCAATGATCTTGCCGAGTTCAGCGAACCGTTCGCCCCACTGGCGAAACGCTTCGTCGTCGAGGGGCTTGGGAATATCCCACACTCGGGCGAATGCCAAACGGTAAGCCTCATCCCGTACCCTGTCGGCCTTGCGGTGTTCGTCGAGTTCGTCTCTCGCCTTGATGAAGCAGTCCCGTTTGTCGCGTTCTGTGCTGAGCCACTCATCGACAGATTCGTCGGCCATGTCAGAGACTCCAAGTTCGTGAAGCGGGCCGCACGGGAGAGCGAGCGGAACTTGGAACGCTCACTCTCCCGCGGCGATTTCAGCGGGCCAGCGTTGCAACACTGGACCGCACCCGTGGCCTCAATTCTGCCGCCGATTCAGTCGCCAGAGAAGCCCGCGAAATTCGTCGCAGTGTCGCACCAGCAGAATCGACACTCCTTTGTCCATGAGGTTGCGCGGTTTTCGATGAAAACCTGCTCCAACCACGCTCATGACCTGCGACGCGCCGCACGTTTCGGACTTGATGTCGCGGGGTTTGAGGGAACCGGACAAGTTCCCGCCAGTCGGATCGCCAACTCTTGGTCAATCGTCGTCTCTGCGTAAGCTCGCAAGATGCCCTCATCGACGGGGCCAATCTTGGGCGACTTCCCACTCAACAGCCCGCAGCCCTTCAGCAAGGCGATGGCAGTTTGCACGTCGCCACCGTCGAGAGCCTTCTCAATCGCAGCAAGAGCCTTCGGAGCGAGTCGCAGCAGTGCAGCCTCACTCGAATCCCGAACTTCGGCCCGGCCGCGATTCCACGCCGCCTGAAACACAAAGTCGTTTTGCAACCAGCGGTGTAGTGTCGCCCGATGAACTCCAGCCACCTTTGCGGAAGCCGTCACGGTGTCGCCAATCAATAACCGTTCCAGCGCGGACTGTTGTTCCGGTGACAGCGATTCACCAGCAACGGTCTCATCAGTCGCGGGAGTTGTTACAGACATCGCAGTTGTCCTTTCAGGTAGTGATGCCTTTGGAGAGGTCAAGATTTCGGCAAATCGTTTCCGCCAGTTTGACTGCTCTCTTCTCAGTGCGTTAGAACCGTAGCCGCAAGGCTCTTTTATCACTAGAAGCAGCGTCCTACCTCGATCCGCAAGGGGCGTCGGCTGGGTGTTGCTCTAGTGGGCTATGGCGGGATTCGGGAGCGGCCTTGGTCGGCGCTCTTTTTCATTTTTTCCGGAGTTGTGATGATCGAACGTACGTTGCTCATTCTGCTGGTCATGTCATGCACGGCTATCCCAGTAGGATGTGGCTCGCAATCAAAACCACAGCCAAAGCCATCCGTACAGACTGCACCCGAATCCGCGCCTTCGGTTGAAGTTCCGTCGCCAGAATTGAAGGCGACCCAAACCGCAGCAATTCTGGCGAAGATAATGAAAATCGAATTGGCGTGTGCAGAAAACACTCTCCACCTAGAGCAAATTGCGGAGCTTTCAAAGGACAATGATCCTCTCCGGAATGCGTATCTCAAGGCAGTGAAAACGGGGCGCGCGGATGTCAAGAAACTTCGACAGAGTATTTACGAACATTCGGAATTCACAAATCCAAAGATCAATGAGATTCGCCACGATGAACTTGATCACGATGATCTGACCGCCCAGCTTGACGCGATTGACAAAACGCTCAGTGCAGCCTTGGATGCCTCTCGGGAACGGCGAACTTCCAACCGGTGGGGGTCAGTGAGTGGAAAGATATTGATTTCCGAAATCCCTCCCCCGCGAAAGCCACTCATCGAAAAGGGCAGAAACAATCGCGTCATCAATGGCCTCCCTGATGAATCGTTGTTGGTGGACCCGTCGACCGGTGGAATTGCAAATGTCGTCATTTACTTGCCGATCAAACCATCCAAGATCCACAAAGATTTGATCGACAATCTTCCAGAGCAAGTGACCTGCGAACTAAAGGAATACCGATTTCATCCTCACATTCTTGTTTGGAATACGAGCCAATTTCTCACAGTGGTCTCGTCTGATGACGTGGCCCACGAGGTGACAAAGTACGGTCCGAAAAACAATCTGGTGAGAGAAATTGTAGAGAAAGGTCGGAAGGGCCTTCGAATGCATGCATACGAACCAGAAATTGTGAATGTGAGATGCAAAGACTTGGGATTCCACGGTGAAGGTGAGTCGCTTAGACAACGGATGTCAGCGTATTGGGTCATTACCGACAATCCCTACGTTGCAATCACAAAGGAAGACGGTTCGTTTGAGATTCCAATGCTTCCCGTCGGCGACCATGAATTCTTGGTGTGGCACGAATCGAGCAAAAAGATTCGGACCGGTGATAATCCGTTGCGAGTGACCGTTGAAGCGGACAAAACAACCGAGATTCCTGCGTTGACGATCCCGGTTGATGCGTTTTCGCAATGACTTGAAGACGACGAAGTCGCCTGTTGTTGCACGCGGCTTCTCTGATGCTCAAGAGAGACAGCGCACGACGAGCGGCCCAACATCGCAGCCGATGCCGCGACGTTGATCTCGGGATCGGGGAGTCAATCAATCGACCAGCCGTTCGTGGTATTTGGTGACTGGCTCCGGCCCATTGTCCGAAAGCCAAATGCGAGCGGCCCCACTTGGCTTCGCGTCTCGGGCGTCGGCGTCAGGTCCGATGACTCTTCGGATCACCGTTCACAACGAATTGCAACGAAGCACGGCCAGACGCTCGGCATGTGCCAGAAACGCCGCCCTGTCCAGTTCGGACAGCATCGGCCAGAGTTCGGCGAGCCGGTCCAAACCGGCATCCCGTGCGCCAACTGTGCCGGAATCTGTGCCGCCTGCCACGTCGAAACCTGATTCCGAGTTGGAAATCGCAGGCTGTTCGACTCCTGCCGGGGGCACTTTTCAATTCACGCCAACGTCTAGCAGGCTTTCTTGATAACTGCGGCAGGCGAGTGTTGACTGGCGTTTCGGTGAGGCGGTAGCCCGTTGGATAAGGGACAGTAGCCGGTCAGGCAGGGGCGGCTCACCAGAGTTTGAGCAGGTTGTGAGTCAGTCAGTCAGGCAGGCGAGTTGCCATTCGGGTTGCATTTTATGGATGCCTGCCATGGCGAATTGGCGGAAACCGTCCGCTTGCTTGATTTGATCGCTGGATTTGTTGACCGAAGACAAGGCTGGCTCGACTTGTCCCTTTCGTTTCTGGTGCCTCTTACGGCCCTGTTTGGTCCGCAGCGTACACTAGACCGGGGTTGGACAACCCCAAACCGCTCCGCCACCGCAGGTGCCGAGTGCCCATCCAACAACATCGCGACGGCCTCGCGCTGGAACTCCTCCGTGAACGACAGACCTAACGGCTTCGTTTTCTGAACCGCTTTCCGTGCCCCCCCTAGGCCCCTTTCTGGATCGTCCAGAATACGCTGTTGGACTGTCCGTGAAATCGAAAGCACCTCAGAGGACCTGCGACATTGATTGCGTGTACCACGTCGCGTTGTACGAGTTGCAAGCCACGTTGGATGAGTTGGGGCTTCAAGACGCCTTCGACAGGCTTTGCCATCATGGTCGATGGAAAGTGATTGAAGGACATTTCGGACCTGCCATTGGACTTGGCTATTGAGTTGGCCGTCATCAACACATCTCTCCGTTAGCTTGACTTCTGGCAGTCGATACTCATACTGGCCGCGACTTGCTCGGGGGATGAAAAGCTGCCCCTTCTGCGGCGGGGTCGTGTGAACCGGGTCAGGCCTTAATCGGAGCAGCCCTAAGCATCAGATTTCGGGTGTGGAAGGGGTGGCATTCCGTTCCTTGGGCAATAAAACAGGCTGGTTGCACTTCGGGGCAACCAGCCTGTTTTCATATCTGCCTCGCACTGAAGCCTGACGCGCAAGCGAAGAACTCTTGATAACGGTCCTTCACTTGCGCGTCAGGCTTCGATCGGCAGCCAGACCATTTCTGCCATTCGCCTTCACGGGCGAACGAATCACTAGGCAAACAAGGCGACAACGATGGATGCTCAGTACACCGTGCTGGCTCGACGGTTTCGACCTCAAACGTTTACTGAGGTCGTCGGGCAGGATCGGATTTCTCAGACGCTGCGGAACGCGATTCAAGAGGGCCGCGTTGCTCATGCGTACCTCTTCACCGGGGCACGCGGTGTCGGCAAGACCTCGATGGCACGCATCTTCGCCAAGGCATTGAACTGCCCGAATCTCAAAGAGGGCGTGCCGTGCAACGGGTGCGAGCAGTGCCTCGGGATCGCCGCCGGGAACGATGTTGATGTCTCCGAGATCGACGGTGCGTCCAACCGAGGGATCGACGACATCCGATCGCTACGTGCCAACGTCGGCGTGAAGTCGATGCGATCGAAGTACAAAGTCTACATCATCGACGAAGTTCACATGCTCACGAAGGAGGCGTTCAACGCGCTCCTGAAGACGCTGGAAGAGCCGCCGCCGCTGGTGAAGTTCGTGTTCTGCACGACCGAGCCGAACAAGGTTCCCGACACAATCCTCTCGCGCTGCCAGCGATTCGATTTCGGCACGATTTCAATCGACAACATCTCGCTGCGGCTGAGTCAGTTGGCATTGGCGGAAGGCTTCCAGGTCGATCCCGCTGCTGTGGAATTGGTCGCGCGACGTGCGGCCGGTTCGATGCGAGACAGCCAGTCGTTGTTCGACCAACTGCTGGCATTCGGTTCTGAGCACATCACTGACGCCGACGTGCATCGCTTGTTGGGAACGGCTCCTGATGACCGGCTGATTGACTTAGTCGAAGCCCTCATCGCGCGAGACCGCTCGACCGCGTTGGAGTTGCTCGACGCGGCGTTGCGCGAGGGCGTGCAGTTGGAAGCGTTCACCGATCAGCTAATTAGCTACTTCCGCGATCTGATGGTTACGGCGTGCGGTGCCACTGAAGCTTCGCTGCTCAGCGTCGGAACCGATCAGCGTGGCAAGCTGCAAGAACAGGCGGGCCGTTGGGGATTGCAGACGATCGTCGCCGCGATGCAGATTCTGGCGGAGACCAAGGCTCGGATGCAGCGTGTGACATACGGTCGAGCGTTGGCCGAGCTGGCTCTCGTGCGAGTCTCGCTTCTGGAGGATCTCGATCAACTCGACCATTTAATCGCGGCGTTGAAGTCTGGGCAGCCGGTGTCAATTTCAGGCGTAGCAACAACGAGTTCATCGGTTCCCGCGAGACTGGCGGCTCCAGCCCGGTCGCCTGCACCTTCCACCAATCCGGGATCGAGGACACTCAGTTCAGAGCCAACAGTTGATTCCCGTTCCGCAGTCGGCTCCGAAAAAAAAAATGACGTAGAGGTCGTGGGTGAGCCTCTGCCCGAGCCGACCCCGCCACTAAGTCCCGTCGCAGAACCGACAGCGGAGAGCGTCTCCCAGCCACCGTTCATCGAGTGGAAACCGGGCTGTGAGCAAGAGTTGCACTCCGCCGTCATCGCCAGAACGACCGACACGACCAGTGCATCCCTGCGTCGAGTGGCCGCGACTGCAATCGCCGAGCCAAACATCTTGGAGTTTTCGTTCGCCGCAAACTATGATCTCGACCGAAGGGGCTGCGACCGTCCTGAAGTGACCGCTCAATTGGAGCGAATCGTCTCGGAACTGGTCGGCCAGCCGACGGTAGTTCGGTTCAAAACGGAGGCTGTCGCGCTGGAGGCTCCGGCGGTTGCAGTTGCGAAACAGGGAGCCACCAATCTCAATCCAAAAGTCGCCCACGAAGCGGGGGCCAATCGGCCTCGCAATGGATTCGTCGAGGCTCCCGACGATGTCTATGTTCAATCGGTCATGGCACTGTTCGGCGTGAAGGGCTGGCGGGTTCAACAGATGGCGGCTGAACCGATCTCTGATGGCGAAGTGGAACCGACGCGAGAGGACTGACGAACATGTTCAAAGAACTGTCGGCAATGGCTTCACTGATGAAGCAAGCTCAGGGAATGAGCGGCAAGGTTCAGGAAATGAAAGACCGCATGGCGAACCTCCGCAGCGAGGGCCAGGCGGGCGGCGGGATGGTTACAGTCGAAGTGAACGGCCAGATGAAAGTCCTGAGTTGTCGGATCGACTCGGCACTGATGCAGTCGGGAGACCGTGCGCTGCTCGAAGAACTCATCTGCTCCGCGACAAACCAAGCCCTCGAAAAGATTCGCGAAACACAGATGAATGCAATGCAGCAACTGACAGGTGGAATCAACATCCCCGGTTTGGGAGATGCGCTGGCGGGAATGGGGTTGGGGCGAACCTGACGGACAATTCGGAAGCGGATGGAACCGTCGGAAGCGGATGGAACCGTCGGAAGCGGATGGAACTGTCGGAAGCGGATGGAACTGCGGCCACGAGAGAGGAACACACGGATGCCACGCTTTGAGGAAACGACTCGCCACCCTTTCGGGAGTGCGGTCGGTAATTTGATTGACCGGCTGGCAACTCTACCGGGAATCGGCCGCAAATCGGCGGAACGACTTGCGAACCATTTGCTCGCGTGCCCGATTGAAGAAGCGAACTCACTGGCCGATGCCATTCGCGTGGTGAAGACTCGAGTCCGCCCCTGCTCGGTCTGTTTCAATTTGACCGAACAAGACCGCTGTGACATCTGCCGAGACTCGCGCCGTGAACCGCAATCGGTCTGCGTGGTCGAACAACCTCGTGACCTGTTGGCACTCGAAGCCGCAGGCATATTTTCCGGCCTGTATCACGTTTTGGGAGGACGCATCTCACCGCTGAACGGAGTCGGCCCAGACGATCTCACCATCGACGCGCTCGTCCGCCGCGTGCGTTCCCAAGGAGTGCGAGAAATTGTCATGGCCACGAATCCGACCTTGGAAGGAGATGGCACCGCGCTTTACATTTCTAATCTGCTGGCCAACGACAATGTGAAAATCACGCGACTCGCTCGCGGGATCGCGTCGGGAAGTGTGCTAGAGTTCGCCAACCGAGAAATGCTGGCCGATGCCCTCCGAGGGCGACAAGCCTTTTAAACTCGCAGGGTAAGTGTCTCGCTTGCCCGCGTTTGCAATTAGAAAACGGGTAAGTGAGACGCGCGCCCTACGTTCTGGCTGGCCTGCTACAGGCTGAGTAATTGATTTACTGACTGTCCGACTTTGAATCGACCCAACACCCCTCGGTGACGGATCGCGGCAATCCAAAATGCAGATGAATTTTTCTCAACAGATGCGCATGAGCCAGCAGATGAAGCTGGCTCCGCGCATGATCATGTCGATGGAGATTCTTCAACTGCCGGTCATGGAGTTGGAAGAGCGGATCGAGCAAGAGTTGGCCGAAAACGTCTGCCTAATCATGCGACAGGCCGACCCCGACGCTCCGGAGACCCAGCACAATCGCGACGAAGCCAAAGAGACTGCGGCCGAGAAGAGTCTCGGTGAACAAACCTTGCAAGTGGACTCCGAACACAACAACGAAGCCGATTTCGAGCGGCTGTTGGAGATGTCGCAGGACTGGCCCGAGGACAACTACACCTCCGGCAGCAAGCCGTCGTCAAACCGGATGGAGGACGATGCTGATCGGCAGAACGATCTGATTTCGAGCATCACCGAACGACCTCAATCGCTTCACGAATATCTGCTAGACCAGTTCGGCTTCTATAGCGTGCCGCATGAAGTGCGAGAGTTCGGCGAGTACGTGATTCAAAACCTCACGTTGGACAGTCGGCTACCGTCCCCGTTGCCGGAATTGATGCAGTTCTACGGGAAACAGATTTCTGAGATGGACGCCCAAATGGCGCTGCGTCTGATTCAGCGGCTCGATCCCGTCGGATGTGCCGCGAAAGATTTCCGCGAATGCCTGTTGCTCCAAGTCACGGACGAGATGCCTCACCGCGATGTCGTCGTGACGCTGATCACGTCGCATCTGGAAGACCTGGCCCAAAACCGCCTGCCGCTGATCGAGCGCAAGACCGGATATTCGATCGCGCTGATCAAGGAAGCTCACGAAGAATTGAAGCATTTGAATCCGTTTCCGGGAAAGGGCTTCGAGGCCCGGCCGGCTCAAGCCGTGAAGCCGGATGTCTTCGTTGAACGGGACGCGAAGGGAGCGTGGGTGGTACGGTTGGAAGATGAGTACACGCCTCGTCTGCGAATCAGCAAACGCTACCAAGAGATGCTCCGCAACGGCGTTGATGCCAAGACGAAGGAGTACATCAAGCGCAAGATCGACTCGGCCAAATGGCTGATCGAGAGCATCGAACAGCGACACGGCACGGTGAAGCGAGTGGCACAGGCCATCGTCGATCGTCAGAACGGATTCCTTGAGGACGGCCCCAATGCGATCACCCCGCTGAAGATGCAGGAGATCGCCGACGTGGTCAAAGTCCACGTCACCACAGTTTCGCGTGCGGTCGATGACAAATGGATTCAGACGCCACGCGGTCTCTATCCGCTCAAACGATTCTTCGGCGGCGGAACCAAGACTGAAACCGGCGAAGACGTGGCGTGGGACATCATCCGCATCAAGCTCAAAGAGATCGTCGGCCAAGAAGACAAAAACGATCCGATGAGCGACGACGCACTCGTGTTAGAGCTGGCCAAGCACGGCTACAACCTCGCCCGCCGCACGGTGACGAAGTACCGCCAGGCACTCGACATCCCGTCGTCGCGCCAACGCCGCGCGTACTGATGCGGTCGTCTCTCAACACCGAAGCGTGAGCGAGGACGGGCGTAGGCACTGTTGGTCAGAAGGCGGCGAAGTGAACAAATCGCTTCCTCTCGCGTTCGTCTTCATTCGTGCCCCGGCGGAAGGCTCTTGCCCATTCACGGAGGATCACGTGGCAGAGAAAGAAAGTACTCTCAGTCTCCACCCCGTCTTGCATGGTCGCGGTACCGCCATCGAGCCACCGAATCGGTTTGCCGCGACGCACTCGATCCCCGACTACGCCGACTTCGAGCACGATCCCGAGTTCCTCGGCGAGTTGCAGCGAGTCCGCACCGAGTTCTTCCTCGATGACTCGCAGAGCATCATCAGTGAGAACGACAGCCCCGACATCCCGTTTCGCTACAGCATCAATGCATATCGAGGCTGCGAACACGGCTGCTCGTACTGCTACGCAAGGCCGTATCACGAGTACCTCGGGCTGAATGCGGGGATCGACTTTGAAGCGAAGATTTTCGTGAAGCTCGCCGCACCGCGACTGCTGCGCGAGTGGTTGTCGCGCGATGCGTGGCGGGGCGAGCGGATCATTTTCTCGGGCGTCACCGACTGCTATCAGCCGTGCGAACGGAAGTTCGAGCTGACGCGCCAGTGCCTCGAAGTCTGTGCGGAAGCTCGTCAGCCCGTGTCGCTCATCACGAAGAACGCGCTCGTCGTGCGCGACATCGACCTGCTGCGACAGATGGCCGAATGGAACGGCACTCAGGTCAACATCAGCCTCACGACACTCGACGCGAAACTGGCGCGACGGCTCGAACCGCGCACGAGTTCGCCCACCGCGCGGCTGCGTGCGATCCGCGAACTGACCGACGCGGGAATTCCCGTCCGCGTGATGACGGCCCCGATCATCCCCGGCCTGAACGACAGCGAAGTCCCCGCGCTGCTCGAAGCCGCCGCTCAAGCGGGAGCCAAACACGCGGCCTATACGATGCTGCGGTTGCCACACGCGGTGAAGTCGGTCTTCCTCGAATGGCTCGAACGGGAAGAGCCACTCAAACGAGACCGCGTCGTCGGGCTGATCGAATCGGTGCGTGACGGCAAACTCAACAGCACGAACTACGGCGAACGGATGCGCGGCACCGGTGAAATGGCCGATCAAATCCGGCAGACGTTTCGCGTCTTCGCCCGCAAGCACGGCCTCGACCAACAACTGCCGCCGCTCAGCTCAGAACACTTCACGCCCCCGAGACCGGTCTCAGGACAACTGACGCTGTTCTGAGACCGCTCGTTTCGCTGATGAAGAGGTAGGAACGGCAAGACCTTTCATTCCGTTCGCCGCACCTTTTTGCGTGACACGTTTCAAACTAGCGTCTTCAGCGCAGCCATCAGCGTGTCGATGTCAGCCTGCGTGTTGTAGAGGTGACACGAGACGCGCAGATACTTCTGGCCGTGGCACTCCGTGATCAAGATTTCAATGCGATGCTGCTCAGCCAACTGTTGCTGGATCGGATGAATAGCATTCGGCGGCGACTTCTTCGTCTTCTTTCCTGACTCCTGACTCCCGTTCCCCGCCTCCTGCTTCCTGTTCTCCACCAACGGCACTGCGATCATCGAGCCGTACCAGTCGATCGAATCGGTGATCGTTGCGACTTGTCCGAGCGTCTGCTCCAACTGTGTGCGGGCGTACTGTGCGAGGTCATGCGTCTGCTGACGAAACGTGGCGAGGCCGACTCGTTCCAAGAACTCAATCGCTGCCGGAACAGCCAAGAACGGCGCGGGGTCGCGGGTGCCGAGCCAATTCAAATCGTCCTGCCAGCGTGCGGGGCGACCTCCCAAACTGCGGCCCCAACTGACGAGATGCGGCTTCAACGCTGACTGCCATTTGCGGCGCACGAATAAGAACCCCGACCCGAATGGCGCGCTGAGCCACTTGTGCAGGCTGGCACAATAAAAGTCGCAGTCGATCTTCCGGAGATCGACCTCACACATGGCAATCGCGTGTGGCCCGTCGATGCAAACCGGAATGCCTCGCGCCCGAGCCGCTCGACAAATCTCGGCCACCGGAAACACGATCCCTGTTGGCGAGGTGACATGACTGATGACGATCAACTTCGTGCGCGGAGTGATTGCCGCGAGGATCGGCTCGATGATGTCGGCCACCGCATCCGTGAACCGCCTCAGTTCCTCCGCCTTGTCCCCTCGCCCCGGCTCTGCGGGGAGAGGGCCAGGGTGAGAGATTCTTCGCTCTTCGTTCTTCGCCGACTGCGTCACCTCAGCTCGCCCCAACGTCGGCGACACAATCTTCGCCCCCGTCCGTTCGCACACACTCCGCCAGATGCGGAAGACGGCACCGTACTCGTGATCGTTCAGCAGGATTTCGTCGCCCGGCGCGAGTGGCAACGATTCCGCGACGACATTCATCGCGACAGTCGCGTTCTCCACGAACACAAGGTCCCGCGCATCGGCTCCGATGAACTGTCCCAACCGCGCCGCAGCCTCATCCAGCGCCGGCTCCATCGTCCGCAGAAAGAACTCCATCGGATTGGCATTCAACCGGCGAGACCACTCCTCACGCACCTCCTGCACCACGCGCGGAGATGGCCCGAACGAACCGTGGTTGAGATACGTCACGCCGCTCGGAATTGACCAGTCTGAGCGTGATATTGTTGATGAAGGTGTATCGGCGAGCATATGTGAGTTCAGTTTGAGAATGCAGGGCGAACGACGCGAAACAACTTCCCCGTAGGTTGGACTCCTCGTCCGTCTCAACCGGGAGTGACTCGGACGGACGGGGCATACATCTTACGACGGGGATGCGATCAATCGGCAACGGCCAGCGCAAGCCGCATGGCTTCGCTTGCATGGTATCCGAGTCTCACCGACAATCCCGCCCCGCTGGCTGCTCCTGTTGGAGTTGGCCGCGAGTTTCTCCCCACAACTGCTTCTTGAAAGTGATCGCCTTCGATGACCGACCCGCATGATTTCACCCGCCGGTTGCAGAAAGACAATGGCTCCAAAATTGTGTTCCTTGTGGGAGACGGGTTGGGCGGGTTGCCGCTCACGCCGGGTGGCAAGACGGAATTGGAGACGGCTCACACGCCGAACCTCGACGCGCTGGCGCGACGTGGCACGCTTGGACTCAGCACGCCGGTTCTGCCGGGGATCGCACCGGGGAGCGGTCCCGGACATCTCGGCCTGTTTGGCTACGACCCAGTCAAGTACCAGATCGGTCGCGGAGTGTTGGAAGCCCTCGGGATCGACTTCGCTCTCGGCCCCAACGATGTCGCCATTCGAGGCAATTTTTGCACGATCGATGATGCCGGACGCATCACGGATCGCCGCGCGGGGCGCATCGGGACGGAGATCGGTTCCAAGCTGAGCGCCAAGCTCAACGAGATCAAGATTCCCGGCGTTGAGGTCTTCGTGCGGGCGGGCGAAGGCTATCGCACGGTCCTCATTTTCCGAGGCGAAGGACTCGGCGGTGACGTGGGAGATACCGATCCGCAGAAGACTGGCGTTCCAGCACTCGATCCCGTCGCGCGATCGGCCGGTAGCGAGAAGACCGCCGCCATCGCGAAGGAGTTCCTCCGCCAAGCCAAAGAGGTTTTGAAGGGCGATGCTCCCGCCAACTTCCTCACGCTGCGCGGCATCGACAAGCTGCCGCTCATTCCGCCGGTGAAAGAGGTCTACGGACTGCGGGCCGCAGCGATCGCCGTCTACCCGATGTATCGCGGATTGGCGCGACTCGTCGGGATGGACATTCTCGACGCGGGCCACACGCTCGAAGACCAGTTGGCGCGACTCGAAGCCTCGTGGAACGACTACGACTTCTTCTTCATTCACTGGAAGTACACCGACTCGTCGGGTGAGGACGGCAACTTCGCGTTGAAGGTCCAGCGGACGGAAGAACTCGACCAGTTCATCCCGCGCATCACGGCACTCAATCCGGAAGTGATCGTCGTCACCGGCGATCACAGCACGCCGAGCAAGATGAAGTCGCACAGTTGGCACCCGGTCCCGACACTCCTCGCCGCCGACACCTGCCGCTTCGATGGATCGACTTCGTTCGGTGAAGCCCAATGCCTGCGCGGCGGTCTCGGGCAGTTCGAGGCCAAGCACCTGATGCTCCTCACACTGGCTCACGCCGGTCGGTTGGAAAAGTACGGCGCGTGATTGAACGATGGTGAAGAACAAGAACATCGAGGTCCAGCGTTATTCCTCATGCGGCACAGCGTGAGCGATTTCTGAGCGGGGTGGCGTCAGCCCCCCGGTTCCTGGGCGTCAGCCCTCTTCGGAAGAACCGGGGGGCTGACGCCGCCCCGCTCAGATGTTTCATCACTGTCAGATGTTTCACCACTGACTGTGCGAGGTATCAGCAAAGCCGGACTTCTGGGAACAGCAGCGACCAATACCAACCCGCAACGGATTGCACCGCATGACACCGACCGCGACTGCCGAACTATGCCGACCGCCCGACTCGCGGGTGACACGGATGTTTCTCGTGCGACATGGATCGACCGAGGCGAACGAGCGGAAGCCGTTTGTCTTACAAGGTAGCGAGATCGACACGCCGCTGACGACCAAGGGTTGGCAACAGGCTCGTGAAGTGGCGGCCTTTCTACGTGAGGTCGAGTTCTCGGCGGTCTATGCCAGTCCGATGATCCGCGCCCAGCAGACCGCTTCGCTGAATGCCGACCCACGCGGGATCTCGATTCGTCCCGTTGACGCCTTGAAGGAATGCAGCGTCGGTCGGTGGCAGGGCCTGTCGTGGGATGAGATTCGCGCCCGCGACCCCGATGAGGTCGCGCGGTTCCTTGCCAATCCCGCGCGAGAACGACATCCGGGGGGCGAGTCCTACGAAGACGTACTGGCTCGCGTCGCTCCGGCACTGAACGACATCTTGGCAGCTCATTCCGGACAGAATGTGTTGGTCGTGGCTCACAACATGGTGAACCGCGCGTACCTCTCGCATCTGCTCGGCATCGACCTCACGCTGGCTCGACGAGTCCGCCAGACGAACTGCTGCGTGAACATCATCCATCGCAGCGCCGAACTGACCGATGTCGTCTCGGTCAATTCGATCTGGCACCTCACCGAGTCGTGAGTGCGCGTCGGGAATTGGAGATCGCCCGGAGAAGCAGTGCAAAGTGCAAGGTGATCACTTTGCACTTCTCCCTTCATCTAAGGATGAGTCCCTTGAGCGACAAACGCATACTGCGCGGAGTGATCTTCGATCTCGATGGGACGCTCGTCGATTCGCGGTTGGATTTTGACGCAATTCGCCGCGACATGAGCTTGCCGCCGGGAGTGCCGATTTTGGAAGCGGTCGAGCAGACCGAATCGGCGGCTGAGCGAGAGCGCTTGCAGGCGATCCTCCATCGGCACGAGTTGGCTGGTGCGGAGCAAGCGACGCTGTTTGATGGCGTGCCCGAGTTTTTGAAATGGCTCGAAACGCGCGGCCTGCCGCGCGCGGTGCTGACACGCAACTCGCGCGCTTCGACGGAGATCGTGCTCGCGCGGCTGGGGCTTCAGTTCGACATGGTTCTGACCCGCGAAGACGCTCCCCCCAAACCCGATCCGGCGGGCTTGTTACTCATTAGCACGGCTTGGAACATTCCGCCCGCCGAACTGTTGTTTTGTGGCGACTACCTCTTTGATCTCGAAGCAGGTTCGCGGGCAAAAATGGTGACGGCGCTGTTCGCACCGGTCGAGTTGCCAGACTTCGCGACTCAGGCCGACACGATTTTGAAGAGCTTTCGCGATGGAGTGACTTGGTTCGACCGGCATTTCCAGATCGGACAAGCCAACTGAAACCATCTTGATTCAAATCGAGAAGACCACGGCTTGAGATGAAACCACGGATAACCCGGCACGGGCCACCCGCTACTCAAGGAACCCCAAACCAGAATGACAAAATGATGAAGCAAAAAATGATGGAAGAGGTTCGCAAGCACACCGACTGCCTGACTTGATGATTTTGTTCCTCATCATTTTGCCAAACTCAACGTGTCGATTTTTCGTGGTCTGCGAAGCACAAGTCATCTCGCTCTTCGACTGACTGGCCTTTGCCTGATCCGGGCCTTCCGAGTTATCCGTGGTCCAACTTCTGCTTCGCCTTTTACTCTGAGGTACCAACATGATTCCGGATCATCCTCAACGCGACTATCGCGGTGTGCGCGTGTTGGTCATGGGACTCGGTTCGTTTGGCGGCGGACTGGGAGCCGTGAAGTTCTTCGTGGGGCGAGGAGCCATCGTCACCGTGACCGATACGCGCCCGGCCGAGAAGTTGGCCGAGTCGCTAGCGGAACTGAGAGGCTCTCTCAGTGAACGCGATCTTGCGGCGGTCGAGTTCAAACTGGGAGGGCACGACGACGAAGACTTTCGTCGCGCCGAATTGATCGTGGTCAATCCCGGCATCCGGCGCGACCACGCTTGTTTGCAGATCGCCCGCGCGGCGGGTGTGCCGCTGACGAGTGAGATGAATCTGTTCTGGCAGTGGAACCGCGCACCGGTCGTCGCGGTCACCGGGAGCAACGGGAAGTCCACCACGACGGCGTTGACGCATTCGATCCTCAGTCATCACGTCCAGCGAGAAGGCTCGGGGCGACGCTGTTGGCTTGGCGGAAACATCGGCATCAGCTTGTTGCCGCTCGTCGATGAGATCGCTCCGAACGATGTCGTCGTGCTGGAACTGAGCAGTTTCCAGTTGGCCGATCTGGATCGACTGCACGTCAGCCCGGCTGTCTCCATCGTGACGAACTTCAGCCCGAATCATCTCGACTGGCACGATGAGGTCGCGCACTACCGCTGGTCGAAGCAAACGCTGCTGCGGTGGCAGGAGCCGTCCGATGCGGCGGTCCTCAACGCGGACGATGCCGATGTGGCGAGCTGGCCAACGTGCGGTGAACGGCTGGCGTTTGGCTTGTCTGATCGCGGCGAGCCGGGTCTGTTCGCGATCACTGGCGATGACGAGCAGGTTTGTGTGCGTTTGAAGCAGTTCGAGGAACGAGTCCCGCTGAGACGCTGGCTCAAGCTTCCCGGCCGTCACAACTTGGCCAACGCGCTGGCGGCGACGTGTGCGGCGATGACGCTCGGTGCGGACCTCGATGCCGTACGGCTGGGTCTCGAAAACTATCAGCCTTTGCCGCACCGATTGCAGTTCGTCGGTGAGGTCGCCGGACGAAAGTTCTTCAACGATTCGCTCGCCACCACGCCCGAGTCCGCCGAGGTCGCGCTCGAAGCTTTCACGTCGCCGATCGTGCTGCTGGCGGGTGGCTATGACAAACAGGTCGATCTGTCACAGATGGCCTCGGCGATCGCGCGGCGAGGGAAAGCGGTCGCACTGATGGGACAGACCGCTGCTCGCTTGCGGGAACTCATCACGCAGTCGCCGGATAATCGCTGCCTGCTCTCAGGAGAACTCACTTCATTTCAAGCGGCCTGCGAATGGGCGGTGGCTCAGTCCGCACCGGGCGATGTTGTGCTGCTCTCGCCCGGCTGTGCCAGCTACGACTGGTTCCGCAACTTCGCTGATCGCGGTCAGCAGTTCACGGAATTCGTACGGTCGTTGGAGACCGCATGAACTTCGTCACTTCTCAGCTCCTACCGGTTCGAGAAACCATAGCCCGGGGCTGATGGCTCGTGGTGGCGAGATCGGGAACTGTTCTCCGGTCAGTTGAGTCAACGCCCAGCGCACGACCAAGCTGGTTCGTTCGTACCCGTCGCGCGGCTTGGCAAAATCTTGCAGTGCTTTGACCTGGGCGACCGCCTTCATACGGGCGATTGAGACGGCAGAGAATTCACGCACGAGGTCCAATTCTGGCGGGAACGTGGAGGGGTCGAGAACACGGCCGATGAACAGTTCCGGCAGGTCTCCTTCCGGATTCCCTTCGTGCAGCCACCCGAGTGCCCAAATGGCCGCCCCGCGCGAATGGATTCCCATCGCCAGGTTGAGCGGGATGTAATCGCGCAGCAGCGGCTCGGCGGCGTGGTACTTCATGCGGCCAAATCCTTCGCAGAGATGGGCGACCTGTTCATCGAGTCCCGCAGGATTCGCCTTCTTTCGGATCTCAGTCTGGCGGCGGGCCTTGTCCAGCATGGCGGGCAACGTCTCCGCAACTTCCAGCCGTCGCAGTCCCCATGCCGTCGCGATCATGACTTCGGGGCGAGGCGATTCGAGCAACTCGGCCAAGCGTCCCGCTGCGGGCTTGTGATCGAGAGCCGCGAGCAAGAGAGCCGCCTGTTCTTGGCCTCGCCAACTGTCGCGAGACAACTCGTGCGACGCAGCCACTCGAATCGGATTGCCCAACTCCGGCACAGCGGCAAGCCGGAAGAGAGCCTCGCGAATTTCACCGCGCACCGTGGGGTGTACATCGTCGAGCAATCGCCCTAGCGACGACATTCGTTCGGGAGTCGGACGTTGGATGTAGGACTCGGCGGCGTGGCGGCGCACATGCGGATCGGGACGACTCATCGCGACTTCCGCCAACGGCAGGACGAGGCTGGGATCGATCTCATTGAGTCGCGCCAATGCGGCGGCGGCGATGGATGGCTCGGCATCTTGAGCCAGTTCGACCAGCAGCGTTCGCGCCTGCTCGCTCGCGTGCCGCGCAAGCAGACGGACGGCGCAGAGACGATCGACGATCAACAGGCTCTGCGCCGCATTCGCCGTTCGCGCGACCGCCGACTTGGCCAATCGCGCCGCATCGGGTTCCAAATCGCGTTCGACCAGCACGCCCGCCGTGACGGCCGCTTCCAGCCGGAGGTCCGGGCGAAGCTGCCGGTCGAGCGTCATCTGCCGCACCATGTCGAACGCTTTCACTTCACGGACGTGAGCCAATCCGCGCAGCGCCAACACCGTGTCCCGCTGGCGACTCGAACGATCATGGAGTCGAGCCAACCAGGCGGCTCGTGCCGGTGCGAAGTCCCATTCGGCCAGAACGGGTTCGATGAGCTGTCGCAACTCGGACTCATGCCGCTGCGCCGCGTCGAACAATCTCGGCGCGGACTGTTGCGACTTCAACGCGATCAACGCGCGGGCGGCAGCGAACCGCGTCGCCGGATGTGAGCCGTCCGCAACCAACAACTTCTCCAATTGAGGAATCGCCTCTTCGAGATCGGACACACCCATCTGATGCGCCTTGCCGATCGTCTCTGCCGCTTGTCGTTGCATGTCGTGTTCGGGACGAGCCAACGCATCCAACCAAAGCGCCTTCAATCGCGGCGTGTACGATTTGACCGTTCCGGGAAGCTGAACTTCCGGGTCGGAGTACATGAGAAACTCGGGACGAATCTCGGCGCAAGCAGGCTCGGAGGCGAGCAGACTCAGCACGAGACACGCCGCGAACAGCAGCGGAGAGAGAAGTAAATCACTGAGATGGCGTCGCATGACCAGAGGTTTCCGAGCGAGGCAAAAAGGGCTTCCGAGCGGGGCGGCGTCAGCCCCCTCGTTCTGGGGCGTAAGCCCGGTCGTCGCAGTAACAAAAAAACGGGAATGAAACCTCACGCGGCCAAGCGTGAGGCATTTCTAAGCGGGGTGGCGTCAGCCCCCTGGTTCATTGAAAACGGGCGGACGCCCAAGAACCAGGGGGCTGACGCCACCCCGCTCGGAGGACACGAGGGCTGACGCCCCAGAGTCACCGGGCGCGAGAGACTCTTCTGGTACGAACCAGCAGCACGATCAGTGAGATCACCGAGACAATACCGAGGAACCACCAGTTGGCGGGGATCAAGGTGTAGTCACGGAAACCGGGCAGCCGAATCACCGACAGAGCGGCGGCAATCGGATTGAATTGCAGGGCCGTCTCCACCACGTCGTGACCGAACGGAGCATCGCGTCCCAGCCAGATCAACAGCGGGACCGCGCAGATGGTCAGCAGGACCGTGTACGCCGCCGCCGTGGCCGTGGCCGTGCGCGAGAACAGACTGCCGACCGCCGCACTCAGCAGCATCGCGAAGACTGCTGTCGCGACGAGACAGATGACCACGCGCTGCACTTGCAGCTTCATTCCCGGTTCGATGTAAACCATCACGACGTAGCCGGGCAGTGTCGCACAGAGGATCAAGGCCAGCGGCACGATCACGCTGAGCAGCTTGCCCCAGACGATCTGCCAAGTGGAGAGGGGCGTCATCTGGAGCAACTGCCAGCCGCCACTTTCGATCTCTTGGCTGAGCAGGCCCGACGAGAGACTCGGCGTGATGAGCACAACCAGCGCGACCTGCATCACAACGAGAATGCTGCCGATGGTTTCGACGCCCCAATCGAGTGTCCCCGCTGTCGCGGCATACGTCAGCCCCAGCGAGAGCACCGCACAGACCGCGACCAATCGCAGCAACCAATGCAGCCGGCCAAAGCGGCGGCAGCGAAACTCCTTCACCATCACCGGATTCGTGAAGGAACCGATTCCCTGCGAACGGCGCTGCGGATCAACGAGGAAGAAAAGTCGCCGAGCCGTCTGCACCTGCCACGACTGATCGTCGCTGATTTTGCCTGCCGCACGCGCCTGATCAAAAATCGTGTGATTCAATCGCGAGACCGTCCACAGCGCCGCGATTGTCGAGATCACGAGCGCTCCGATCATGAACCGCCTCGCGACATCGGTCGTCGAAATCAGACCGTTTCCCCCCATGTCGCCGGCCGAGAGCAGCGACATCATCGCCGCGAACGGCGACAGCGAACGGAGGTATTCGCCGCCGTCGGCCAACGCGCCCTTCGTCCCTTGAAAGAAGTAGTGCGGCCCAAGCGACAGGACGCTCAGCCCAAGCATCGTTCCGTACGTTCCGCGAACAGCGGCGTCGGTGGAGTTCGCGTGGCTGCTGATGAGCAACCCTAACGTCAGATATTCCAGTGCCGCCAAGACGAGCAAACCGTACACGGAGCAGAGCATGGACCACGACAGGCCGCCCATCGCGTAACAGGCACTCGCGGCGGGAAGACTCGTCGCAAAAATGATTGCCGCGAGGGCCGACAGCGCCAGCAGTTTTCCAAACAAGATCCGCCACGGGCCGAGCGGCGTGTTGAGCAGCAGCGCGAGTGTCCCCTGCTGTTTCTCACGCACGATGTTCGTCGCGGGAAAAACCGGCAACAGCAACAGCACGATGGCCAACAGCCCCAAGGCAAACAGTTGGAAGACTTCTTGAGACCGCACACCCGACAACGCCACGCGCGCATCGGTCGGCCACCGCACGGCGACGAGCAACGTGAACAACGTCACCAGCCCGCATTGCAGCGCGAGCATTCGCGGCTGTCGCAGTACGGTCATCAACTCACGCAGCACGAGTGCCTTAAACATGTGTCACACCTCCCGGCGAGGAACTTGCTGCGGGAGTCGGTTCCGCCGGGCGAGTGAACGTCATGAACGCCTCTTCCAAGTCCGTTTGAACTTCGCGGAACTGCGTCACGCGGATGTTGGCTTTGACGAGCTGCGCCAGCACTTCGCCCAGTTCTTGTTCTGGCCTGGCACTCCGAAATCGGACGGTCGCTTCCAACGGAACCTCGGTCACTTCCGCGTCCGCTTCGAGGTGTCTGCGAATGGTTTGAGCCGCCGCTGCGACCTGTTCGGAAGATGCGAGATGAGCTTCCATCGTGCGCCGTTGACTCACTTGCCGTCCGATCTCTTCGACGGTTCCAAAGGCCCGCATCCGGCCGTGCGTAAGGATCGCGACGCGATCGCAGATGCGAGACAGCTCGGGCAGAATGTGACTCGTCACGATCAGGGTCTTGCCCAGACCGGCCAGTCGGATCAGCAGATCACGCATCTCAATCCGCGCCTGTGGATCGAGTCCGTTCACGGGTTCGTCGAGGATCAGTACACGCGGGTCGTGGAGCAGCGTGCGAGCCAGTCCGACGCGCTGCTGCATCCCGTGACTGAGGCTTTCGACGAAGCGGTCCTTCATGTACTCGGTGCCGGTGATCTCCATGACCTCCGCGATGCGGGCGATCCGAGTCTTGCAACGGATGCCGAACGCCGCTCCGAAGAAATCGAGGTACTCACGCACGCGCATGTTGTCGTACGCACCGAAGCGATCAGGCATGTAACCGACGAGCCGCTTGATCTGGTGCGAGTCGCGCACGCAGTCTGCTCCTGCGATCTGAGCGGTCCCGGAGGTCGGCCGAATCAGCCCGACGAGAATCTTGATCGCCGTGGTCTTCCCCGCGCCGTTCGGCCCGATCAGACCGAGAATCTGGCCGGGATAGAGCTTCAGCGACAGGTCTTCCAGCGCCGTGAAAGTGCCGTACTTTTTAGAGAGCTGCTCCAACACAACGACCGGCTGATCGGAGGCGGAACTGTTCGACGCCGGTTCGCGAGAGACCGGTGGAGGGGCTGCCATTCGTCATTCCTTGGTGGGTGGTGCGGTGGGAGTCGCCCACAATTGAAGTCCGAGTGATTCGAGACGCCAGTAGTTGATCTTCGCACTGGCGTCCTTCTTTCCCAACGCGATCTCGGCCTGATCCGTGTCGCCCGCGTTGATGCCGAGGACAAGGCTGCCATCGCTCGCAACGGTTAGGAGCGCGGGGTCGGTGATTTCCAGCGTCAAAAGTCCGACAGGATCAATCACGGTCTGGATCGAGTGCGCCGCACCGTCGCGCTGGCCAAGTAACTCCAACCGCCCGACGGGACCGGTGACTTGGATGACCATCCGGGCGTGTGTCGCCTTCAGCGGCAGCAACTCGCGCGGGACTTGGAAACGCAGCCAAGCGGAACTCGGCGCGGCCCGCTCCTGCCATTCCTTGAGTTGGTTGTTCCACATGGCGGACGGCTGCGTCCCATCGGGGGCAAGCGTGTTGAGATACGGTAGCCACGGGGATGGAATGGCGATCTCGCGACCGATCTGTGATCGTTCCAAAACCAGCGGAATGGCCATCAGCGTGGAGCCGCGCGATTGCAGGCCCTCACCAAATTGGAAGTTCGTGTTCGGCCGGTCGCTCCACGCTAGCAACGTCGGCTGCTCGGGATAGTCGCGCCGCAGTTTGTTGGAGAGGAGTTTTTCGAGTGTGCGGCGGCGGCGATCCTGTTCGTCGGCCAGCATGTCTGCCGCGAGAAACTGTTCTCGCCCGAAGACATTCTCGGTGCGAACGACAAACGATCCCTCGTCTTGAAAATCGACGCCCATGCGCCCCGAGCGTGTGGCCAACACTCCGTCCTCAAGTTGCGTGACTCCGACGACACGACCGACCAGCCCGGTGTGGTCGAACGTCGCGCGTGCCTCAATGCGCGGGACCACACTTGCCGACACTTGGAACGCCGCGCTGTGCTGTCCAGCCGCCTGCGGCACGTTCTCCCACTGCCACGATTCGATGTCTGTCCAAACCATGCGACGGACGGTTCCGTCGAGACCGGTCATGTCGGGCATCAGTCGTCCACCGGCGGTGGCTCGAATCGGTTGTTGACTTCCTTCACGGTAGTACGTCGCCACGACTCCGCGACGGCGGACATCGTCCGTGCCAGGGATCGGCTGTACGAACTGCATGGCCGCAACAGCGTCGGCGATTGCGTGTCGATTCGACCGGCCCAATTGCAGCAACGCCGCGCCGAACAGGACGGCTAGCAACGGACCAATCCAGCCCATGTGTTCGACCGCACTCCGGGCATACAGACACGTACCGATACCCAGCATCAGCATCACCAGTACCGCCAACGCCCCCAGCACGACGCCGCGCGACGGCACCGAGTACCCGATGTATTCCCCGACCTGCGTTTCGAGCGCCGCCGTGGAGATCAACTCGTCAGGTCGGCCCGACAAGAAGAGATCGGATGCCAAACTGGACATCGCCCTGTTCGCTCGAAATGCAGTCTCCGCAGAATCGGCACTCAATGCGTCCGCATTCGTCTCGCGAGCGAGACCGCGTCGCGGCGGTGGCTTCGGCTCATCATGGCGAGAAACCATCCATCCGCGCGCCCCGAGTGTCGTCACCAACAAGCGACCGTCGCCGCACGGAACCCAAAACGCGGCGGGCCAGCCGTTCACTTCGTTCTCGACTTCGACATCCTGCACGACGACGCGGACCAGATCGACCGGCGTTTCGTATTCGACCGGCTCACCCAGCGACTTCGTGCCGGTCGGATGCACCTCAAAGAGCTGGACCGAATTTAATCCCACGCGATCAACGACGTGGCCGTTGAACCGATCTCCCACCAGCATTTCCAACAGACGAGGATCGGTGCGGTCGAGCATCATCCACAGATGTCCTCCGCCGAACAACCAACGCCGGATCGAAGCCAATGCGGCCGCGTCCTCGACCAGATGATTCCCCGCCAGAACCAAATGGTCGAGCGCGTGCAGACTGAACTCTTCGTGCGCGAGTTGCTCGCCCGAGGGAAGAGCGATCTGGCGTCCCAAGTCCTGGCTGACGCGACTCGCAGAAACCAGTTCCGTCACTTCAACCGCCAGATGTTCCTGTTCCGGCAACGACTCGTTGATGAGTCCCGTGATGCGTGGGTTGTGCGTCACCAAGATCGCGCCGTCGTGGCGGAGCAAACCGGCTTCGTCACGCAGCAGCACTTCGTGGGCTGCTCCTTCGTCACCGGAATGTCCCGCATCCAACACGAGCGTTTGAAAGTTCAGTGCCCGTCCCTGATCGGGATTCAGCGGCGGAATCAAGACGGGCTGGACAACTCGTAGCAGCGACTTCGCGGGTAAGCGCAGCCGCTGACCGAACTGCATCGTGGGGGCACCGTCAAAGTACGTCGCGGTCAGCAAGTCGCGTGGCGTCTCCTGCGTGTTGATCAGATTCACATGGAGCAGCCCCCATCGATTGGGAGCGTAGGCATGGACACCTCCGGTTGTCGCGCGCACGACGGACAGCTTCACCGCAGGCGGCTCATCCTGCGCGAGAACATCGCTCGCGCAGATCATTGCCAGCGCCGCGATCAACGGCACCAGCAGACCTCGCGCGGTCAGTGATGAGACATCTGAGCGGGGTGGCGTAAGCCCCCCGGTTTTTGGGCGTAAGCCCGCTTGAGAAGAGCCAGGGGGCTTACGCCACCCCGCTCGGAAACCTCTCACTTTGTGCCGCGTCAGGTATTGGCTGTGAAGTGGTACTGGCAAGCGAGTTCGTACACGCCAGGCAGAAAGGTCATTGGCACACTCGACGAGAGACCGGCCGGTGATTGGCATGAAGGCGACTTCGGAAGAGTGTCGGTCAGATGAAAGTGGGGTCGTAAGATGTCAGAGTTTGCACTCGCAGACGAAGTCCGGCTAACAAAGCTCAGCCGGACTTCAGGGATCGGAACCCGCGTTCAGCCCGCCATCATCCGCTTCATGAACGCGAGCGCGTGCTGCGACAAATACTCTTCGTTCGGAAACATCCGTCGCCAGACCTTGGTGGCGGCCGCCAACGCGGGAAGAGCAAGGCCGAAGGCTTCGACCATCAACCAGCCGTCGTACTTCAGCGTCTTCAACATCTGGAATGTGGTCTCCCAATCGACATGCCCTTCGCCGGGCGTCGAGCGATCATTCTCCGAGATGTGAACATGAACGACCTGATCCCAGCACGACTGCATCGCTGCGGCGAGGTTCTTCTCCTCGATGTTCGCGTGGAACGTGTCGTACATCATCTTGAGATTCGGATGATTGACCTCGCGACAGAAACGAGCGTCGTCCGCCGCGTTCGTCAGAAAGTAGCACTCGAAACGATTGAGGTATTCGACAACCAGCGTGACGTTGTTGGCCTGCGCGTGGTCGGCGGCCTTTGACAGCGTCTCCTTCCCCCACTTCCATTCGTCGGCGGTCGCTCCCGATCCGCTGAACGAGCCGAGCGCCGAGTGAATCGGGCCGCAGAGGTGCGTCGCGCCGCTGGCCGCGCACATGTCGATCGCCTTCTTCAGACGAGCCAACCCCGCCGCGCGAATGCTCGCGTCGGGTGAGATCGGGTTGTCGGCATCAGTGCAAACCGTGACGGCCGTTCGTCCCAGTCCGATCTGGTCGAGCTTCGCTCCCAGCTTCTGAAACTTCGCCACTTCCATATCGAAAATTGGTAGCTCGACACCATCGAAGCCCCACTGCTTGAGACTCTCCAAAATCGGGTAGTGCTCTTCGGTGACATCGGAGGTCCAGAGCAACATGTTCATGCCGTACTTCATCGCAGGAGTTCCTCAGTTATGGACGTGGATCAGCATCAGGAGTCTGTTGAAAGAGTCTTCAAAGTAGCGACCCCACCGGGCTTGCCCCGGTGGCTCGCGAGTTTTTGCACTACTTGTTGCCTCGCCGTTTCGAGTGACTGAGCAAGGGAGTGACTGAGCAAGTAGTGCAAAAACCTGTTTCCACCGGGACAAGCCCGGTGGGGTTTGCTTCACGACCGCGTGTTCACTTCACTCACGGCAGTTCAAAATGTTCGGTGGGCAGTAGGTCATTCAATCGCTCACCGACAATCTTGCGCGATTCGGCGAGAACGAACGTGGCTTGCGGCGGGAGCGGGCAGAGTTTGACTCGGGTCAACACTTGATTCAAGCGAGTCAACAAGCGCTGATCATTCGTGTAGCAACGCAGAAACTGTTCGCGTCGAAACAGCGTGATGAACCACGCGAGACGATCGGACGGTTGACGGGCCATGCGATTGATGGCCGCTTCGATGGCGAGCGGATCGACCGCATTGAGGACTCGCCAATATTCGTCGAACCGTGCGGGATACCGCTCGATCAACACCGCGTCGAGCAGCAGTTCCATCCCGACATGGCCGAGAAATCCGCAGTGGTACTGGTCGTCGGCACCGAGCTGTTCACGGAAGAGTTGCGTCAGTTCGCCCGTCACTTCGACAAACCCGCGCGTCGCGTGAAACCAGCCGTCGTCGTGCAGATGCCGCAACGTTCCGGCGGCCACTTCCGCCTGAAGCGTCTCGCCACCGTCGGCCCACGGTTCGAGATGCTGCGGCCGAAACCGCACTTTCCGATCTGCGACCGACAACCAGTCGGGCACTGCTGTCCCAGCGACGAAGTACGGACGGTCGAGATGATTCAAGGCGTGAGTGAAGTAGTTCATGAGTCTCGAAAACTTTCGCAGTGAAGACTTCGCTCTGGGCCAACGGACGACTCGCGAAGTCACGATTGGAAAGAGATTGCAAATTGCAAATTGGTAATTGCAAATTGGTAATTGCAAATTGACCAATGAAAGACTCACGGGCGGCCCACAGCGCGCGTTTGATTCTCAATTTGCATTTAGAAATTAGCAATTATCAATTTGCAATCGCCTTCCTTCGTCGGTCTGAGGCGATGTCCTCGCGGGAGTCTTCACCGATGGTTGCGAGGCCGCGAGGGACACGCCTACACTACCGCCCCTTGACGCCGCCCGAGACCCGGTTGCGTCACTCGCTTCTGCGTCAGGCCGTCCAGTTTCGTGTCCCGCCCGCACTCAAGGATCGCACCGATGTCACAGTTCTCTCGTCGCGACTTTCTCGAAAGCTCGATGTTCGCCGCAGCCACTGCGGCACTCGCCAGTCGCTCCGGATTGTCCTTCGCGGCCGAAGAAGCCGTTCCGGGATCGGCCGATATTCTGCGCGTCGCGGTGGTCGGTGTGAACGGACGCGGTGGCTCGCACATTGACGGGTTCGGCAAACGCAAAGACTGCCAAATCGCGGCGATCGTCGATGTCGATGAGGTCGTGGGGAACAGGCAGGCCGACGCGATCGAGAAAAGATTCGGGAAGCGGCCAACCGTCTACACCGACATGCGAAAGTGCTTCGACGACAAGTCGATTCATATCGCCAGCATTGCCACTCCGAATCACTGGCACGCGCTGGCCGCGATCTGGGCTGTTCAAGCAGGCAAGGACGTGTACGTCGAAAAGCCAGTCAGTCACAACGTGTTTGAAGGACGGCAACTCGTCGAAGCGGCTCGCAAGCACAAGAAGATCGTGCAGACAGGAACGCAAAGCCGCTCGAACCCCGGCATGAGGGAACTGATTCAAATCATTCACGATGGCGGCATTGGCGAAGTGAAGTTAGCGCGCGGCCTGTGCTACAAGCAGCGTGGATCGATCGGTCCACGCGGCAACTACGATGTTCCCGCCAGTGTGAACTACGACATGTGGAGCGGCCCGGCTCAGATGACCACGCTCACCCGTCCCAAGTTTCACTACGACTGGCACTGGCAGTGGGAGACCGGCAACGGCGATCTCGGCAACCAAGGCATCCATCAGATGGACATCGCCCGCTGGGGTCTGAACGAGATGAGCCTCGGTGAGACGGTCCTCAGTTATGGTGGTCGGTTTGGTTACGAAGACGCCGGTGAGACCGCGAACACGCAGGTCTGTATCCACCAATACGCGGGTGGCAGGCGGCTGGTGTTTGAAGTGCGTGGACTGAAGACCGAGAAGTACAAAGACGCGGGTGTCGGCGTGATCTTCTCTGGCAGCAACGGCTACGCAGTAATGCCGAGCTATAACGGTGGGACGCAGTTCGACAAGGACGGTAACAAGGTGAAGGACTTCGGTGGCGGAGGCGATGACAATCACTTCGGCAACTTCGTGAAGGCCGTTCGCAGCCGCAACATCGAAGACCTGAACGCCGATATTTTGCAGGGCCATCTGTCGAGTGCTCTCTGCCACGTCGGCAACATCTCGTACCGACTCGGGACGCCAGTCGCGGCCAAGGACATCACCGCAAAGTTGCAAGGTGATGACGAAGCCTTGGAAACATTCGATCGCTTCCAGCAGCACTTGTTGGACAACAAGGTCGATCCCGCCACGACCAAGATCACGCTCGGCCCCAAGCTGACTCTCGCCGGCAAGGAAGAGTTCAGCGGTGAACGAGCCGCCGAAGCGAACAAGCTCACGACGCGCGAATACCGCGCACCGTACATCGTTCCGCAGACCGCGGACCTGTGACCGAATTGGAAATCCGGCTTCTCTGAAAGCCGGATTTCACTCCGCCTCTTTGCTACGACTTTTGGGATTTCCATTCCGTCGTAAGTCTGGCTTTCTCAAAGGCCGGACTTCGGCTTACACACTCGCTACAGAAAGCCACGCCGTGAGTCAGATCGACACACTCGTTTCTCAAGCCAAGTCTCAACTGGATGCTCACACCGTGGAAACGGTGCAGTGGCATTTCCACGAATCGACCGGCAGTCCGTTCTGGCTGGAGAAGGCCAAGACTTATAACTTCAATCCGCTCACCGAAGTCAAATGCTTCGACGACCTGAAGAAGTTTCCGCACTTCGAAGACGAGTGGCTGCGCGGCGGGCCGATCAACCGCTGGGTGCCGAAAGGGCTGGCGGGGAAGCCGGTCTACGTGTTTGAGACTGGCGGTACGACGGGCGTGCCCAAGAGTCGCATGGTCATCGAAGACCATTGGATCGACTACGAAAACTTCAGCGACACGCTCCCCGACGAATTCTTTCCCCGAGGCTCAAACTGGCTGATGCTCGGCCCATCCGGGCCGAGGCGGCTACGGTTGGCGGTCGAACATCTGGCCCAGTATCGCGGCGGCATCTGCTTCTGTGTGGACCTCGATCCGCGTTGGGTCGTGAAGCTCATCAAGAAGGGAAAGATCAAGGAGGCCGAGGACTACAAAGACCACGTCATCGAACAAGCAGTGACGATTCTCTCGGCCAACCACGACATCAAGTGCGCCTTCATGACGCCGAAGTTGCTCGAAGCCCTCGCCATGCGGTTGCTCGACGACGGCACGAGCATCGCCGAGACCGGCATCAAGGGGATTTTTGCGGGCGGGACCGAGTTCACGCCGCAGTGGTATCGCACCTGTCGTGAAGAGTTGCTCGGCCCCGATGTGTACATCACGCCGACCTACGGCAACACGCTGATGGGCCTCGCCTGTGGCAAGCCGTTCGATCCGGCCGACAACTTTAAGATCACCTACCACGCGCCTCAGCCCCGCGCCGTCATCGAAACCGTCGAGTTCGAGGACTACAACCAAGTCGTCGGCTACGGCAAGACGGGTCGTGTGAAGCTTTACACGCTGACGAAAGAACTCTTCATCCCCGGCTTCATGGAGCGCGACGAAGGTGAACGCGAACAGCCCCACGAAAAATATCCGTGGGACGGCATCAGCGGCACACGCCCCTTCCACGTCTTTGCCAAGACCACCACGGTCGGCGTCTACTGACATTGTTCAGCCCGCGAACAAGTTCCTAAGCGTGGTGTGGATGTTGAGGATCGACTCTCCATCGACGCGCGGGGCGTTGCCCACGCGGTTAAGCCACGTGTTGACGAATTAAACCTTTACCTCTTTCAAAGGCTCTGGCGTGAACAATCGTCTCGTCGGTCAGGTCTGTCGCGGACTCACAGTCCTGCTATTCACCGCAGGTTGGCTTCAAGCTCAGGAGGAGCCGGTTGGTTTGCCGAAGGCGGTGATCGACGGGACGGGCTTGGGATGGCGGTCGCTGGGCGAAGCCGATTTTGTCATGGTGAACGGGGATCCTGATACTTGGACGTGGAAAGAGGGCGCGGTCTCGTGCAAGGGGACTCCCGTGGGTGTGACGCGCTCCACCAAGCAGATCACCAATTTTGAACTCGTCGCGCAGTGGCGACACCTCAAGGCGGGCGGCAACTCAGGGATTTTCGTGTGGACCAGTGAAGAGGCTCTCACGAACCTCAAACCCGGCCAGCTTCCTCCCGGCGGCATTGAGGTGCAGGTCCTCGACCACGGCTACGCCGAGCAGTACGAAAAATCTTCCGGCAAGAAACCCGACTGGTTCACCACCAACGGCGATGTCTTTCCCGTCGGCAAAGCCAAGATGACACCGTTCCCGCCGGTGGCTCCCGGTGGCTCTCGCAGTTTTCCACGCAAGAACCTGAGCAAGGGGGTTGGCGAATGGAACCACTACTACGTGCGAGCCATCAACGGTGAAGTCCGCCTGTGGGTGAACGGCGAGGAAGTCTCGGGCGGCACCAACTGCGAACCGAAGACCGGGTATCTTTGCCTCGAATCGGAAGGCGCGCCCGTCGAGTTCAAGAACCTCCGCCTCCGCGAACTGCCGTAACGTTGATGTCTGGCTGTCTTGCTTTAACCGCGCGGGCAACGCCCCGTGCGACGTTGAAGACTGTTTCGCTCATCGACGCGTGGGGCGTTGCCCACGCGGTTAAACGAGCCGCACTTAATCTCGCGATCCTTCCACTTTCAACACGATTCCCAAGGACCACGTCGTCATGCCGAAGAAGAAAGCTGCCAGTAAGAAGACCGTCAAGAAGGCTGCCGCTTCAGCCGCCGCTCTGCCTCGCATTGTGATGCGGACTGGCGAGGCTCTGGTCGAGGCGGCTCCGGCCTACTCGGCGGCCGAGCCAGAGGTTGTCATCGGGGAACTCGACGGACCCGTCGGGTACGCGATCGCGAACATGATCGGCGATCAATCCCGAGGCCACTCCAAGGTCTTCGCGATCCTGAACTGCGACGTTCAAGTCCGACCGGTCACGGTGATGGTGAGCAAGGTGACTGTGACCAACACCAAGTACACCAACATCCTGATGGGGTCGGTTCAGGCCGGGATCGCCAACGGCGTGCTGGATGCCGTGCGAGCGGGTGACATCCCTAAAGAGAAGGCCAACGATCTCGGGATCATCGTCTCGGTCTGGCTCGACCCGAGCGTGACGGAAGTCGAAGTCGATCACAACATCCTATTCGAGACCAATCGCGCCGCGACCGCGAAGGCCATCCACAAGGCGATGCACAACGAACCGGGGATCGACTGGCTACTGAAGAACCAAGCCAACGTCACGCACTACTTTCACCAACTCGGCGTTGAAAAGAAGCTCTGACGGGATGCGGTTCGTGTCGCTACCGCACACCAACCCGAAGCGTGAGCGAGAACGATGGCGAGGTTCGAGCAATTCACATGGGATGGATTCATGTCCGCGTTCACGCATCGCGTTGGTGTGACCTCTGTTTGATGCTCACCTGAGAGAGAACCTCTTCCATCATGAATGCGATCTTGCTGGCGAGCCTGTTGTTCAGTCAGGTCGAACCACTGCCGACGGGCAAGTCGATGATCGAGATCCGGTTCGGCGAAGTGCCGCTCAAGCTGTTCGTCTACAAGCCCGCCGCCTTTCGCGATGGGCCCCTGCTGATGGTCTTCCACGGTGTGCTGCGAAACGCGGAGGAATACCGCGATCATGCCGTTCCCATGGGCGACCGTTTCGGGGCACTCATCGTCGCGCCCCTGTTTGATGAGGTGACGTTTCCACTCGCGAAGTATCAACTGGGTGGGATTGTGGCCGATGGTCGTGTGACTCTACCCGCCGAACGAACCGGCGAGTACGTGAACCGGATCGCGAAGGAACTTCGCCGGCGCGAAGGCCGCGAGAACATGCCGTACTCGTTGATCGGCCACTCGGGTGGCGGGCAGTTTCTGGTGAGACTCGCCGCGTTCGTGCCGACCGACGCGACGCGCATCGTCGCCGCCAATCCGGGCACGCACACGTTCCCGACGCGAACTGCGAATTTCCCTTACGGCTTCGGCGGACTTCCCGACGAGTTGCAGACGGATGCCGTGCTGAAGGCGTACTTGGCTCAACCGCTGACGATCTACGTCGGAACAAAAGACACCGAACGCGACGAGTACCTCGACACGAAGCCTGCCGCTGACGCTCAAGGAAGCGTCCGATTCGAGCGAGGAAAGAATGCGTTTGCTGCCGCTCAAAAACTGGCCAAGGAACGAAGCTGGCCGTTCCGCTGGAAGCTGGTCATCGCGCAGGACGTCGAACACGACCACGAGAAAATGTTCAACCACGACGCCTGTGCGCAGGCACTCGGCTGGATGAAGCCGTAGCACGGGCGGCTCGCCTGTGTTCTCCCATTGGAATGACGAGCAGCCTGCTCTACGTTTCTCTGCGAACTTCCCGTCAATTCAATGAGGATCAATCGAATGCGAATGGCGTTTTGTTTGATGGGGCTTTGGGCGGGCACGGCTTGGGCGCAGTTGGTGCCCGAGATTGGCTACGTCTCACCCGCCGGTGTTCGAGCGGGGACGACGGTGGACGTTGTCCTCGGTGGGTACGACTGGACGCCTGACATGCAATTCTTCGTGCATGATCCGCGTATCAAGTTGGAGCTGATCAACACGGCTTCGTCGGTGCTGGTCCCCGAACCTCCGTATTGGTTCGGATTCAAAGCACGTGGTCTGGCGTGGCCGTTGCCGCGCGAGTTCGCGGCGCGATTGACGATCCCCGCCGATGTGCCTCCCGGCTTGGTGCGCTGGCAGGTGGCCAATGCGAACGGCGCGTCGCCACCGGGGACGATCCACGTCGGACATCAGCCCGAAATCAGGGAGGACTCGAACAGAAAGTCGGCTCAAGTTCTCCCCACGCTGCCCGTGCTGGTCTCGGGACAAATCCGGCGCATTGAGGAGATCGACCGCTACCAGTTTCAAGTTCCCAAGGCTGGTCCGGTCACGATTCAACTGCTCGCGCGGCAGCTTGGTTCGCCACTGCACGCGATGGTGCAGGTGCGCGATGTAGACGGGCGCGTCATTCTCGACGCCGCCGATTCCGAGGGCCGCGATCTCACGCTCACAATGATCGCGCAGGCGGATCGGCCCTACGAACTCAGTCTGCACGATCTCGACTTCGCGGGCGATCGCTCTTACGTCTACCGCTTGGCGCTGACTGCGGGACCGCATGTTCGCGCGTCCTACGTGGCTGCGGGGACGCGCGGCAAGACGCATCCCGTCGAGTTCGTCGGCATCGGCCTGGCAACGGGGGGCAACACACTCGAATCGGTCTTGCGCGACGTGACATTTCCCGCGGCACCGGATGTGAACTCCTTCGCTTACGTTCTCGAAACACCTTGGGGCAACGCCCTGCCGTACATGCTCGGAGTCACCGATCTGCATGAGGACGTGCAGCCGCCGTCGAAGGAATCGCCGCTCGCCGTCCCTGGCGGACGAACCGGCTTCATCGACCTGCGCTTCGGTTCCGACCAGCACCTGGTCGCGTTGAAGAAGGGCGAGACGTGGCGAGTCGCCGCGCAGGCGCGTGCGATCGGTTCGCCGCTCGATCTGGAACTGACGCTCTTCGGTGCCGACGGCAAACAGCTCGCGACGACGGACGATGTGCCCGGCACCACCGATCCCGAGTTGACGTTTGCGGTCCCGGCCGACGGCACGTATCGCATCGTCGTGACAGACCGCTCCGGCAAGAGCGGCTCGCGCGCGGCGAACTATCGACTGAGCGTCGAACCGCAGCGCGAGGATGTCACGCTGACGATGCCGACCCAGCTCGGAATTCCACTCGGGACGGCGGGCAAGCTGGTCGTAAACGCCGTGAGAACGGGAGGCTTCAAGGGCCCGATCCCATTGGCGTTCGACAGACTCCCCGAGGGCGTGACGGCTCCCGCTGATCTGGTCATTCCCGAGAACAAGACTGACCTGACCATCGACTTGACGTGTGCCGCCGATGCGCCGACGAATGCCGCATTGTGCCGTCTGACGGCCACGCCGAAGATCGGCGAACAAACGGTAACTCGACCGGCTGGAACTATCTTGCTGGCCACGACGATGAAGCCGCGAATCAAGCTCACGCCGGAAGGACTCGATGATGTGCGCAAGGTGCATCGCGGCAGCACGTTTCTCGCGCCGATCCTGATCGAACGGCTCGAAGGTTACACGGGACCGATCACCTTGGAGATGACTTCCAAACAGCAACGCCACCGCCAAGGCTTGGCCAGTGACGAGTTCGTCGTCGCGCCCGATGCCCTGCGGGTCGAGTACCCGATCTTCGTCCCCGAGTGGATGGAGACGACCAAAACGAGCCGCATGATTCTGAATGGCTCGGTGCAAGTCGCCGACCCGAAAGGGACCGTGCGAACGCTGCTGCAACGACAAGAGCTGCGCATCGGCATCCTCCCGGAAGGGGCGTTGATGAAACTCAGTGCCACCAGCGGCGAGTTCTCCGCGATGCTCGGTCAAGAGATTCAAGTCCCACTCGCGCTGGTCCGCGCTCCCGAGTTCCGCGCTCCGGTGCAGATCGAACTCGTGTCGAACGAATCTCAGGTCGGACTGCTCTCCGCCACACCGATCACCGTGACGGAACAGCGCGAGGGCGTGTTGACCGTACGACTCGGCAGCGACGCCCGACTGATTGGTGAACAGTCGCTCACGTTCCGCGCGAAGGGACTCAAAGACGGTCGCTGGCCCGTCATCGCCGAGACGACTGTGCTGGTGAATGTTCAGCGGGGACAGTAGTCCCACGGCCCCGCGTGTCACGTAGGACGGACGCCTCGTCCGCCCGTGATCTGCCTGTTGGCAAACAGGCGTTCGGGACGGGAGCCAGCGCCATGGGCGCAAACATGCCCGCAATTCTGATTCATGGCGACGCGGTCAGCGGCAAGTCGCATCCGCGGCATCGGACCTCCGCGCCGCTTGCAGGCACCACTGCTGTCGCCCGATGCGCGAAACATGATCCTCAGAGGACAGCGATCTCAGACGTGATTTTTCGCTTGCCCCGGCCAGCACCCAGCGGCACTCAGCACTTCGCCGATAGAATCCCGAACGACCTGGCAGAGTTCGACGACCAATTCCTCCTGCATCGCAGGGGCGGGCATGAGGACGATCACGTCCCCGATGTTGCGCAGGATGACGCCCCGACGACGACAGGCGAGTGTGACTTGGTGGCCGACTCGCCACTCGGGAGGAAACGGTGTGAGGGTCTCGCGATCCTGAACCAGTTCGATGCCGACCATCGTTCCTTTCTGTCGAACTTCGGCGACGTGAGCGTTTGTTCCTCCGAGCGTGGGAAGTGAGTCCCTCGGTTCCGCGAGTGGAGCCAGTTCACGCCGCAAAACGGACTCGATTCGCAACGCGTTGGCGAGCACATCGTGCTCGTCGATGAGTCGCAACGACGCGAGAGCCGCCGCGCACGCGAGCGGGTTCCCGGTGTATGTGTGGCCGTGATAGAAGGTGCGCCCCGACCACGGATCGCCGAGAAAGGCGTCATAGATTTCGTCGGTGACGAGCGTCGCGGCGAGTGGCAGATAGCCGCCCGTGAGTCCCTTCGACAGGATCAAGATGTCGGGCGACACGTCCTCTTGTTCGCAGGCAAACAACGTCCCGGTGCGACCGAACCCGACCGCGATCTCATCGGCGATCAGCGGGATGCCGTACTGCCGAGTGAGTTCTCGCACCCGCTTTAAGTAGCCCGGAGGATGAACCAGAATCCCCGCCGCCGCTTGGACGAGCGGCTCGATCACGAAGCCCGCGATGCGGTGTGCGTGCTCGGCGAGAATTTGTTCGAGTTCCGTCTCTGCCTCCGAGCGGGGGACGTGAGTCCCTCGGCTCTTTGGTGCGCAAACAGACATTGAAGAACCGGGGGACTCACGTCCCCCGCTCGGAAGGCGTAGGGCGGGGGACGGCACGCGCAGCGCCGGAAACATCAACGACCCGAACAGACTATGAAACCGGTCGATCCCGCCGAGGCTGATCGTTCCGACCGTGTCGCCGTGATAGGCGTGGTCGAGGCACACGAAGAGGTCTCGCTCCTCGGGGCCACTCGATTTTTGACGGTGGTATTGGAAGGCGATCTTCAACGCGACTTCGACACCCGCCGCACCGCAGTCCGCATAGAAGACTTTGTTCAAACCGGCAGGAGTGCGCCGCACCAATTCGGCCGCCAACTCGATGCTCGGCTCGTTGGCCAAGCCGAGCAATGTTGAATGGGCGACGCGGTCGAGCTGCTTACGGATCGCGGCGTCGATCGCGGGGACTCGATGTCCGTGAATGTTGCACCACAGCGACGAATGCCCGTCGAGATATCGCCGTCCGTCGGTGTCCGTCAGATAGAAGCCGTCAGCCTCAACAATGATCGGCGCGGACTCGTCGCGATACGCTGACATCGCCGTGAAGGGATGCCAGACGTGAGCGTTGTCGAGTTGCCGGAGTTCGTGTGAGTTCATGGCGGATGAAATGAAAAGAGCGGGAGACTCCTCCCGCTCGATGTTCGACTCCTCGAAGTTCGTCTCGCTGTGCAGAACACGACGGACTTAGGGGAGCAAATCCTTGACCGTGTCTCGTTCCTGCTTCAATTCGGCGACCGTCTTGTCGATCTGGCTGCGGCTGAAGTCATCGACTTGGAAGCCGGGGAGGACTCGCCAGTTGCGACCGTCGCTCGACAGAGGGAGTCCGACAACGAGCCCCGAATCAATTCCGTAGCTGCCGTCCGAGCAGACGGCGGCGCTGAAGCACGAGTCAGCGGGGGTCGGCGTGATGATGCTCTTGATCGTGTCGAGCGCGGCGTTGGCGGCGCTGGCGGCACTCGATGCGCCGCGGGCCTTGATGACCGCCGCACCGCGCTGTTGCACCGTGCTGATGAAGTCGCCTTTCAACCAGGCATGATCGGTGATGACTTCCGTGGCGGGCTTGCCGTCGATCTTCGCGTTCACGAAGTCGGGGTACTGCGTGGCCGAGTGGTTGCCCCAAATGGCGACGTTCGAGACCGAGCCGACCGGCCGTCCCGACTTCTGTGCCAACTGAGCCGCAGCGCGGTTCTGGTCGAGTCGCGTCATGGCGAACCACTGGTTGCGAGGAACATCCGGCGCGTGTGACATCGCGATCAGGCAGTTCGTGTTACACGGGTTGCCGACGACGACGACGCGCACGTCCTTGGCTGCGGCCGCTTGGATCGCCTTGCCGGTACTCGTGAAGATCGGGCCGTTGATGCGGATCAAGTCGGCTCGCTCCATCCCCTGCTTGCGCGGGATGCTGCCAACGAGGACGATGAAGTTGCAGTCGCGGAAGCCCTCTTCCATGTGATCGCTGTCGTGCTTGACGACTCCGGCGAGGGTCGGGAACGCGCAGTCATCGAGTTCCATGTGGATGCCGTCGAGCGCCGCCATGACGGGGGGAACTTCGATCAGGTGCAGCACGACGGGCCGATGCTGGCCGAAGATTTCTCCCGACGCGAGGCGGAACAACGTGGCATAACCGATCTGACCGGCGGCTCCGGTGACGGCAACATGGATGGGGGCGGTCATCAAAAAACTCCTTCAAAATGAGAGAAACGCGAACCGAGCCGGAGGGTAGCGTCTCCCTATTTGACCGGCAACCGACTGCTTGAGACGTGTGCGTGATCCGCTTTTCAGACCACATTGCCGTCTGTGGCGGCGTGGCTCTGTCGTCTCTAAAATCCCGCCCCAACGCTGCCTCGATTGACCGAGCCTTTTCCACGGACGACGCATGACCGCACGACGCATCCTTGTCACTTCGGCTCTGCCCTACGCCAACGGCCACATTCATCTCGGCCATCTGGTCGAGTACATCCAGACCGACATCTGGGTCCGCTTTCAAAAGCTGCGCGGCAACCGTTGCATCTACATCTGCGCGGACGACACGCACGGCACGGCGATCATGATTCGTGCCCGTCAGGAAGGTCGGAGCGAAGAAGCCCTGATCGCTGACATGCGCGAATCGCATCTAGGCGACTTCGCCGCGTTCGGGGTCGAGTTCGACAACTACGGTAGTACGAACAGCGAACACAACCGGCGGCTGTGCCATCAAATTTGGTCCAAGCTGCGCGACGCGGACCTCATTGCGGAGAAGGATGTCACGCAGCTTTACGATCCCAAGGCCGAGACGTTCCTCGCCGATCGCTTCGTCAAAGGGACGTGCCCGAAGTGTCAGGCTTCCGACCAGTACGGTGACAACTGCGACAAGTGCGGCGCGACGTACACGCCCGCCGATCTCATCAACCCGGTCAGCGCGCTCTCGGGCGCGACGCCCGAGTTACGGACGGCCAAGCATCTCTTCGTGCAGATCGAAAAGCTTCACGACTGGCTGAACGAGTGGACTCAATCCGGCCAGCACCTGCAGGATGAAGTGGCCAACTATCTGAAAGGACATTTCCTGTGCGATCCACTGCGCGACTGGGATGTCTCGCGACCCGCGCCGTACTTCGGCTTCGAGATTCCCGACAGTCCCGGCAATTATTGGTACGTCTGGTTCGACGCGCCGATCGGCTACATCGGTTCAACGGCCGAGTGGTGTGAGAAGCACGGCGAGACGCTCGACGATTGGTGGGCTTGCGGTCCAGAGGCCGAGTCACGCGGAGCCGAGATTCATCACTTCATCGGTAAGGACATCACGTACTTCCACACGCTCTTCTGGCCCGCGATGCTCAAGAAGGCCGACTTTCGTCAGCCGGATCGCGTCCACATTCACGGGTTCCTCACCGTCGATGGTGAGAAGATGTCGAAGACGAAGGGGACGTTCATTCAGGCGGCTACGTATGCCAAGCATCTCGAACCGGCTTACCTGCGGTACTACTACGCCTCGAAGCTCGGTGCGCGGCTCGATGACCTCGATCTGAACCTCGAAGAGTTCGCGACGAAGGTCAATTCGGACCTCGTCGGGAAGGTCGTGAACCTCGCGAGTCGAACGGCTCGGTTTGTCGAAGCCGTTGGGTTGTCGAGCGTCTATCCCGACGACGGAGGTATGTTTGCGGAGGCCGCTGCTCAGGCTGAGACCATCGCGGCGGCTTACGACGGCTGCGACTACAACGGCGCGATGAGGCTCATCATGGGATTGGCCGATCGCGCGAACAGGTACGTTGACGAGAAGGCGCCGTGGACGTTGCGGAAGGACCCGGCAAAGGCCAGTGAAGTTCAAGACGTTTGCTCCGTGACACTCAATCTGTTTCGACAGATCGTCGTCTATCTCGCCCCCGTCTTGCCAAAGCTGGTTCAGCAGACGGAACGGTTGCTCCAGCAGCCGATTCAAAACTGGAATGACTCACAAACGCCGCTCGTTGGTACGGGCGTCGCCAAGTTCGAACACCTCATGCAGCGAGTTGAACTCGCACAGGTTCAAGCCATGATCGAAGACGGAATTCAAGCCGCCCCCGAAACCACTCCCGTAGCTGCGGCCGCGCTCAATCAATGGAACGACGGCCCCGAGGCACTCGCTGCCGAGCCGCTCGTCGCCGAGCACTGCACGATCGACGACTTCGTCAAGGTCGATCTGCGCGTCGCTCGCGTCGTCGCGGCCAACGAAGTCGTTGGTGCGGACAAGCTGCTCCAACTGACACTGAGCCTCGGTGGCGAGGGGACTCGCAACGTCTTCGCGGGGATCAAGAGCGCCTACAAGCCGGAAGACCTCGTCGGACGGTTGGTCATCCTGTGTGCGAACCTCGCCCCGCGCAAGATGAAGTTCGGGATCAGCGAAGGGATGGTTCTCGCGGCCGGTGCAGGAGGCAAGGAAATCTTCCTGCTCAACCCCGACACGGGAGCCAAGCCGGGGCACCGGGTCCATTGACGCCTATCAATCACGCGGTGGCTGATGTCGGCGCCGGAACAGCCTGTTGGGAACGGACGCCCTCGTCCGTCCGTGTGCAACAGGAATTTTCTCGGACGTAGCAGCCTGTTGAAAAACGTGGGGCACGTTTCCAACGTGCCCGATTTCTTCTCGGAATCCGCTGGGGAGTCAGCACGATGAAATCGTACTCCACGATTTTAAACGGGTAAGTAGGCGACTAAGGACCGGCGCAACAATCACTGTCCCCTCGTGGCGGATGCTGCCAGCATCCGAGCAGACGCTGGCAGCGTCGGCCACGACAGTGATTGCTGCGCTGATCCTTAGCTCGAACGGGGGGCGACCATGTCACGCCCTCCAACGAGGCCACCAAGCGGTTGATGGCAAACCAGAAACTCCGCCGATATGCTGCCCGCCCCTTTGGAAAAATGGTCAAAACCCATTGGAAACAGACTGAAAACGTTCGTCCCTTTTTCATGAGGAGCATCACGTGGAGACGACCAACGGATCACTGAATCGCAAGCTGCGCATGGCACTTGTTGGCGGAGGACAGGGGGCGTTTATCGGCCGCGTTCACGCGACGGCGGCGGTGTTGGACAATCGGGCCGCGTTGGTGGCCGGTGCGTTGTCGTCTGACCCAGTGAAGGCGAAGGCGTCGGCCCCCGCCTACGACATTGCGGCGGATCGGGCTTACGGATCGGTCGAGGAACTCTGTGCGAAAGAGGCCGCGCTTCCTGCCGACAAGCGGATCGACTTCGTCACGGTGGCGACTCCCAACCACACGCACTTCCCGATTGCCAAGGCTGCGTTGGCGGCGGGCTTCAACGTCGTCTGCGACAAGCCGATGACGTTCGATCTGGCTCAGGCTGAAGAGTTGGTGAAGCTCGTCGAAAAGTCGGGGGCCGTCTTCGCGGTGACTCACAACTACACCGGCTATCCGCTCGTTCGACAGGCGCGTGAGATGATCCTTGGCGGCGAGTTGGGTGAGATTCAGGCGATCCGCTCGAACTACATTCAGGGCTGGTTGCGCACGCGGCTCGAATCGTCCGACCAGAAGCAAGCGGCCTGGCGCACCGATCCGACGAAGTCGGGCGCGGCAGGTTGCTTCGGCGACATCGGCACTCACGCCTACAACCTCGCTCGTTACATGACGGGGCTGTTGCCCGATGCAGTCTCGTGTCACTTAAAGACGTTCGAGCCAGGCCGAGCACTCGACGATTACGGTCACGCCGTGGTCCGCTTCGAGAATGGTGGCCTCGGGTCGGTGACGGCCTCGCAAATTTCGCACGGTCGCGAGAACGATCTGTTCATCGAAGTCGATGGCACCAAGGGAGCGTTGGCTTGGCGACAAGAGAACCCAAACGAAATGATCGTTCGTCGTAACGGGCAGCCTCACTCGATCTACACCCGCGACCCGAACGCGAGCTTCATGAACGCCTCGGGCAAGGCGGCTTGTCGCCTGCCGAGCGGACATCCCGAAGCGTTCTTCGAGGCGTTCGCCAACGTCTACCGCTTCGCTTACGACGACATGGTGAAACGAGCCGCTGGCCAATCGTTCGAGCGACTCAACACGGTCTATCCGAACGTCTATGACGGCGTCGAAGGGATGTACTTCATCCAACAATGCGTCGCGAGCAGCGATAACAACGGCGCATGGCTGCCGCTCAAGCATCCAGCCGCCCGTCGTTGAACTCGACTCCAACTCAGCACCCCGACTGCTTCAAAACCGTCGGGGTGCTGGTGTCTCTGCCGTATTCGCAAACACCAAAATTGACCGCCCTGAAGTCGCTAACTCAAGGATTTGACCGATGAAGTTCAAGCTGGCTGTTGTCCTCGCGCTGCTCGTCCCGACGCTGGCTTCCGCCCAGCAATTCAAGCTCGAAAAGGGAGACCACATCTGCATCGTTGGCAACACGCTGGCCGAGCGGATGCAGCACTATGGGTGGCTCGAAACGCTCGTCCATGCCCGGTTCCCCGAGCATGAACTCGTCTTTCGCAACCTCGGCTTTTCGGG